>JADGON010000121.1 GCA_017882945.1 Acidimicrobiia bacterium
ACCGACAACCGAAGACCTCGCGGCGCTCGACGCCATCGCGCCGCGCGGCACGCGCGCGTAGACGGGAGCGATCGAGCCGGGACGCCACGGGTCGCGCCGATCGGCCGGCGTGGGGACTACCGTCGGCGCCATGTCTCAGACCCCCCAACCACCCCTCGGAGGGCGCTACGAGCTGCGGCGCCAGCTCGCGTCGAGCCCCGCGGCGCGCGTCTACCTCGCGCAGGACCTCGAGCTCGGGCGTCCCGTCGCGATCAAGGTGCTCGGGCCGGAGCTGGCGCGCGACCCCCAGGTCGTCGAGCGGTTCCGCCAGGCTGCGAACGCCGCGGCGTCCGTCCACGACCCGCGCATCGTCACCATCTACGACTGGGGCGACGATCAGGGCGCGGTCTACGTGGCGATGGAGCTCGTCGACGGGCCGAGCCTCGCCGACACCCTGCGCGATGCCCGCCGGCTCGGGGTGGTGCAGACGATCAACATGGGCGTGAGCGTGGCCCAGGCGCTCGACGCCGCGCACGCCGCCGGGCTCGTGCACGGCAGCCTCAAGCCGCGCGACGTGTTGCTCGCGAACGACGGCTCGGTGAAGGTGACCGACTTCGGCACCGCGACCGCGGGGCTCGCCTCGCTCGCCGGGCCGGCGGCCGCCGCCACCTACGACTCACCGGAGCAGCTCCAGGGCCAGCCCGCCGACGCGCGCTCGGACCTCTACGCGCTGGGTGCGCTGCTTTACGAAGCCCTCACCGGCACGCCGCCGTTCACCGGGCCGGACGCGGTGACGATCACGCAGCGCAAGCTCAACGACCGCGTCGTGCCCGCGTCCGCGGCGACACCCGGCGTGCCGCCCGGGTTCGACGCGATCATCGACCGGCTGCTCGAGCGCGACCCCTCGCGCCGGTACGCGACGGGCGCCGAGGTGGCCACCGACCTCGTCCGGCTCGGCGAGACCGTGGAAGTCCCGCTGGCGGCGCCGACCCAGGCGCTGCCCGTCGTCCCGCCGGCCGCGGCGGCACCGGTCGCCACACCGCCACCCCCGCCGGAGAAGAAGAAGCGCAGCGCGACCGGTTGGATCATCGCCGCGATCGTGATCCTCGTCCTGGCCGTCGGCGGGCTGGTGGCGTGGGCGGTCAGCCAGGACAACAGCAACAAGGCGGAGCAGGTCCAGGTGCCGGCGGTCGTCGGCGCGCGTGAAACCGCGGCGTCGGCCACCATCGAAGCGGCCGGGCTCAGCGCGACCACCGTGCCCGAGCCGAACGACAGCTTCGCCAAGGGCCTCGTGTTCTCGCAGGCTCCCGCCGCGGGGACCAAGGCGCGCAAGGGATCGGTGGTCGTCCTCAAGGTGAGCTCCGGTCCGACGACCACGACCACGTCGAGCACCTCGAGCACGTCGACCAGCACCACCTCCACCACGAGCACCACGTCGACCTCGACGACGACCACGACGACGGCACCCCCCACGACCACCACCACCTGACCCCCCCTCTCTCGTTTTGGCGTCACTTACCCACGCATTTCGTGGGTAAGTGACGCCAAGACCGAAGGGGTTACTGGTCGGCGGTGCGGCAGCCGGCGCCGGAGCAGGTCTCGAGCGCGACCAGCTGGGTGTGCAGGTTCGCGAGCAGTGCGGGTGAGGCAGTAGCGGCAATGTTGTCGAGCTCGTACGGGTCCACGGTGTGGTCGTAGAGCTCCTTCTCTCCGGTGACGAGCTCGACGTAGGTGTACCGGGCCGTGCGCACCGCGTGGTACTCGGGGATCGCCTGCGCCGCCGCGGGTGCCGGGACCTGGTCGCCGTCCGGTGGCTCCTGCGGACCTGAGCCCGGAGCCTCCGTGCCCCCCTGCTGCCAGTGCTCCACGAGGTAGGCGTGGCGCCAGGTGCTCACGGCCGGCGGGTTCGCGCCGAGCAACGGAGCCAACGACCGACCGTCGACGAACGACGGTGTGGCTGCGCCGGCGAGCGCCGCGAACGTCGGTGCGTAGTCCACGTTCCCCGTGATGTGCGCCCGCTTGGCGTTCTTCGGCACGCCGGGGCCGCGCACGATCAGCGGCACGTGGATGTCCTCCTCGTACGCGGTCTGCTTCCCCTGCGGCAAGCGGTGCTGGCCGAGGTGGAACCCGTTGTCCGACGTGAAGACGATGTAGGTGTTCGCGAGCTGACCATTCGTCTTGAGCGTCGCGATCAGCTGGCCGATCGAGCGGTCCACCGCCTGCAACGACTGGATGCGCTTGCGGTAGAGGGCGTCGGTCTTGGCCTGCGTCGCCGCGTCGAGCAGCGGCTTCGCCTGCACCCACGCCGGCTTGTCACTGACGTCAGCCTCGTTGTAGCTCGGAGTGCGGGGCGCGGTCGCGCCCGGGAAGAGGTTCGCGTCCCTCGGCGCCGGGGTGGCCGGGGCGTGCGGCGCGTAGACCGCGAGGTAGGCGAAGAACGGCTGGCCGGCCTGGGCGGCGCGGGTCATGAAGTCCTGGGTCTTCTTCGTGTAGACGGTCGTGCCGTAGTCCTTGGCCTTCTTGCCGTACGAGACGAGCGTGCCGTTCTCGTTGAGCGTGTAGTTGAACTCCGAGTAGGGGTTGCCCTTGACCGAGCTGTCGAACTCGGTCCAGCCCGGGGGCACGTACGTGTCGCCGGCGGTGTTCGGGTACCCGTTCAGGTACTTCCCGATGAGCGCGGTGCGGTAGCCGGCGCCCTGGAGCCAGGTCGCCACCGTCGAGGTCTCCACCCCGTTCGCGTGCGCGGTGGCGAACCCGCCGTTGGACCCGCCGTTGGTCTCGACGCCCGTGTTGTGCGAGTACTGGCCGCGCAAGGTCGTGGTGCGAGACGGGCAGCAGAGCGACACGCTCACGAAGTTGTTGTTGAACGTCACGCCCTGCTTCACGAGCTTCGACTGCAGGGACGGCATCTGCGCGATCTCGCCCATGTCGAGGTCGTCGGTCAGCACGAACAAGATGTTCGGCTTCGCGGCCACCGCCGCGTTCGCCGGCGCCGACCCGGGCGTGCTGCCGCCGATCACCGCGGCCAGCGCAACCACGATCGCGGTGCTCACCGCGACGATCCCCGCCAGTCGAACCCTCGAACCTCGCTTGCTGCGGTCGGTCATGGTCCCCCCTGCGATCGGCCAGTCCCGGTCGTTCCCGCGTGCACTCTCCCAGGCCAGTGTGAGCCCGATGTGAAGGGAGTGTCCAGGCCTCGTGGCCCGGCCCCGGCATTGCCCGTAGCCTGGGGCCGTGACCGTCGCGGAGCTGCCGCTCGTCCCCGTGCCCGCCCTGCCCGAGGGTGAGCCGTACCGCCGGATCACGGTCGAGCGCCTCGCCGGGCCGTGCGGGGCCGTCATCGGTGGTGCGGACCTCGCCGAGGATCTCGACGACCGCACGATCAGCGAGATCCGCCGGGCGATCCTCGACCACGGTGTCGTCTTCTTCCGCGGCCAGTCACTGACTCCGGCCCGGCAGGTCGCGTTCAGCCGTCGGTTCGGTCCGTACAGCCCGGTGCCGTTCGTCTCTCCGATCCCGGAGCACGACGAGGTCATCGCCGTCGTGCGCGAGCCGACCGAGCGTCAGGGCTTCGCGTTCGGCGGCATCTGGCACTCGGACTTCTCGTTCCTCCCCGAGCCGCCGATGGGCTCGATCCTCCACGCGCTCGAGGTGCCGCCATACGGGGGCGACACCCTCTGGGCGAACCAGTACCTCGCGTTCGAGACGCTGTCTCCGGGGTTGCAGCAGACGGTTCGAGGGCTCACCGGCGTCCACAGCGCGCGCAACGCCTACTCACCGAAGATGCAGGCGATCCACGATCAGTTCGAAGGCATGACCGTGCAGACGAGTGAGGCCGCGAACGAGGTCCGGAACCATCCCGCGGTGCGCGTGCACGGCGAGACCGGGCGCGAAGCGTTGTACCTGAACCAGCAGTACACGATCGGACTTGACCGGTGGTGGCCGCACGAGGCGAAGGCGCTGCTCGACCTGCTGTTCCAGCACTCCACCCAGCCCGCCTTCACCTGCCGCTGGCGCTGGGCCGTCGGCGACGTCGCGTTCTGGGACAACCGCTGCATGCAGCACATGGTGATGGCCGACGCCGAAGGGCACCGCCGCGCGATGCACCGGACGACGGTCGCCGGCGAAGCGCCGATCTCGCCGCAGTGACGACGGATCCCCTCACCGGCATCGCGTCGGGTCAGGGAGTGGGGATCCAGTTGCCGTGGAAGCCGAACGGCACGCGCGCGGGGAGATTGATCGTGGCGACGGGGTCGCCGGTGAAGTCCTGGGCGTCGAGGATCACCACGTCGGAGCGGTCCGTCGTCGCGTCGTAGACGTAGGACATCACCCAGCCGTCATCCTCCGCCGTCGCAGCGTCGCGCGGCACGAAGATCGGTTCGAGCGTCTGCCGCCCCGGCCCGTAGTCGTGCTCGACGGTCCTGCCCGCGACGAGGTCGTGCTTGATCGCCGGACCGCCGCCGGCGTCGAGGCTGCCGAACGTCGCGCCGTACCCGTAGCGGTTGCGCTGGCCCTGGAGCGTCTCGTTGAGGCGCGGGAACTCCTGAAGGTGGTCGTCGAGCGTCTCCTCGCGCACCTTGCCCTCGGCCGGGTCGAGCGTCCACCGCTCCAGTCGCGACGGGCCTTCGTTCGGGCCCTGACGGTTCTGGTTGAACATCGTCTCGTAGCGCACCGCGTCGAGCACGACCTGACCGTCGTCGAGGTCGTACGCGTTGAGCGGGTGGTAGAAGTAGCACGGCTCGATGTCGAACCAACGGACGTCGGAGCCGTCGGCTGCGGTGCTGCTTCGGGGCAGCAGTCCGATGCGCGCGCCGTACTCGTTGTTCCAGAAGTAGGGCAGCCGGGCTCCGCCCATCGCGGCTTCGAGGTCGAACGTGACCGGCAGGTCGAAGAGCAATGCGTACTTCTCGGTGAATGCCATGTCGTGGACCATCGGCCCACCCGGCGTGTCGACGTCGACCACCTTCTGCACGCGACCGTCCCGCGAGAGGCTCATGTACCGGATCTTGTTCCCCCAGCCCCAGAAGTACGCCACGACGTGCCACTCGCCGGTGCGGGGATCACGCTTCGGGTGCGCGCTGAACGGGTGCTCGAGCGTCCCGGAGAAGTCGGATGGCCCCACCGTGTCGAGCTCGTCGGTGAGCTCGATCGGCGGCGCTCCCGCCTCCACGATCGCGAACGTCTTCCCTGCGATCGCGACCACGTTGGTGTTGGCGGCGAAGATGCCCACGCTCTCCGGATAGGGCGACGGCGGAACGGGCTCGCCGAGCGCGGTGGCCACCTCGGGGCTGCGCACCCACCGGTTGCGGTACCAATCGGCCTTCCCGTCGCGCAGGCGCAGGCCGTGGACCATGCCGTCACCGGTGAACCAGTGGTACGTCGCCGGGTCCTGCTCGCCCACCGGGTTCGGGCCGTTGCGCACGAGCCGCCCGTCGAGCTCCGCGGGGATCGTGCCGGTCACCGGAAGTTCCACGGCGGTGAGCTCTTCGCGGACCGGTCCGAAGTTGCCTTCGAGGTAGTGGTGGTCGGGTGTCGTCATGAGAGGTACCTCCGGTTCTGAACGATGTTCGACGCGCGGCCGAGCACCATCAATTGCGAGAGTGCGATGAACTCGTCGAGGCCGAACGTCTCGTCGGCGCCGGGCAGACCGCCGCCCCGCAGCCAGAGGTCGGCCAAGCCGTGCATGCTCGTCCACATCACCGATGCGAGCCGCGTCGAGTCGACGTCGGCGTGGAAGCCTTCGCGCTGCGCGGCCTCGACGATGTCCTGGAGCTGTTGGAACGAGTCGACGGACGCGGCAACGAAGGTCGGGTCGGTGACATCGAGCCGCTCGGGTCGGAACATCACGGTGAAGACCCCTGGACTCCCGATCGCGAACTTCACGTACCCGCGGCCCGCGCCCGCGAGTCGATCGAGCGCGGTCGCGTCGTCGGTGAGTGCTCCGGTCTCCGCGTCGACCGCGGCGATGAGCTCGCGGAAGCCGTGCGCCGCGACCGTCGACAGCAACACCGCCAACGTCGGGAAGTGCCGGAGGGGTGCGCCGTGCGAGACCCCGGCCCTGCGGGCGATCGCCCGCAGGGTCAGCCCTTCGAGTCCCTGCTCGTCGAGCATCGCCCGGGCCGCGGCGACGAGTCGCGTCGCGGTCGTGGAGGTGCTGGTGGTGGGGGCCGGGCCGCGGGCTGCCGGGGGCGCGTCGATCACCACGTGGACACCGTCTCCCAATCCGTAGACAGTGTCAACCCTCCGGTTCGGGGCGTCATGACCGGTCGGTAGGCTACGCGGGCTTCGGGGACGAGCTTCGGGCGAAGTGGGTTCAGCGGTGGCAGCAGGTTCGGGGACAGACCGTCGCGGCGACCCCGCGTACCGCACGCTGCTCCCCTACGTCCCCCGCCTGACGGTCGAGTGGGCCGACTCGTCCCCCGCCCGGACGGCCCGGGTGGTCGACGGATCGCTCCTCTTCGTCGACATCTCCGGGTTCACCAAGATGTCCGAGCGCCTGGCCCGCCAGGGCAAGGTCGGCGCCGAAGAGGTGACCGACGCGATCGGCACCTGCTTCGAGGCGCTGCTCGAGATCGCGTACCGGGCCGGTGGCGGGCTCCTGAAGTTCGGTGGCGACGCCCTGCTCCTCCTCTTCACCGGTGACGGGCACGCGGAGCGCGCCGCGGGCTCCGCGCTCGGCATGCAGACCCGCCTCGCCGATGTCGGCCGGCTCGACACCAGCTCTGGCCGCGTGGTGTTGCGCATGTCCGCAGGAGTGCACACCGACTCGTTCCAGTGCTTCCTCGTCGGCGACTCGCACCGTGAGCTGCTCATGACCGGCGCGGCCGTCAGCACCCTCACGGACATGGAAGGTGCTGCGAGCGCGGGCCAGGTCGTCGTGAGTGCCGCCACCGCTGCCGCGCTGCCCGCGGATCTGGTCGGCGAGCCGCACGGCCCGGGCTACCGGCTCCGGCGGGTCCGGCGCTCCACGACCCCCGACCACGACCTGACGGTTGCCGCGACCGTGCGGGACGTCGATCTCGCGAGCTTCGTCCCCACTGCGATCCGCGCGCACCTGCTGTCGGGCGGCGAGGATCCGGAGCACCGCCAGGCCACGGTCGCGTTCCTCCACTTCGACGGCACCGACGAGCTGCTCGAGCGCGAAGGCGCGGACTCCGTCGCCGACGCGATCAACGAGCTCGTCACGGACGTGCAACGCGCGGCCGACGAGCACGAGGTCACCTTCCTCGGCACCGACATCGACCACGACGGCGGCAAGGTCATCCTCGTCTCGGGCGCGCCCCGTGCGATGGGCGACGACGAAGAACGCATGCTCTCGACGCTCCGCCGCATCGCCGACGGGTCTCGCCCGCTCTCGCTGCGCATCGGCGTGAACCGCGGCCCGATCTTCGCCGGTGACGTCGGCCCTCGTTACCGCCGGACCTACACCGTGATGGGTGACACCGTGAACCTCGCGGCACGGCTCATGGCCCGGGCCGAACCCGGCCAGATCCTCGCGACAAGCGACGTGCTCGACCGCTCACGCGCGACGTACGAGACCCGCGAGCTCGAGCCGTTCTCCGTCAAGGGCAAGCGCCATCCGGTACAGGCCTTCGCCGTCGGCGCGCCGAAGCGCCGGGTCGAGACGACCACGGCCAACCTGCCCCTCGTCGGGCGCGACGAGGAGATCGCGGCGTTCCACGAGGATCTCGCCGCGCTCCGCGCCGGGCACGGGCGCATGATCCAGCTCGTCGGCGATCCGGGGATCGGGAAGAGCCGCCTGATCGAGGAGCTGCGCGGTCTCGCCGGCGACCTCCCGACCTTCACCATCGCCTGCGATCCGTACGAGGCCAACACTCCGTACACGCCGTTCTGGTGGCTCCTGCACGACATGCTCGGGCTCCCGGAGACCGCCGCGCCCGACGAGATCGCGCAGCGGCTCCAGGCCATCGTCTCCGAGCGGTGCCCCGAGCTGCTGCCGTGGCTCCCGCTCCTGGCCACGCCCCTGGACCTCGACCTCCCCGACACGGCCGACACCGCGGCGCTCGCGCCGGAGTTCCGGCGCGAGCGGGTGCACGAGGTGATGGCGGTGTTCCTCGACCGGGCGCTCCCGCACGAAGCCCTCGTGATCCTCGAGGACGTGCACTGGATGGACGAGGCGTCGGCCGCGGTGCTGCACATCATCGTCGAGAACCTCGGCGACCGGCCCGCGCTCATCTGCGCGACTCGCCGCAACGTCGAGACCGGGTTCATCGGCCCGCCCTTCCCCCATGTGCGCACGCTACGGCCGGCACCGCTCACCCCGGAGCAGTCGTCTGCCGCGCTCGTCGCCGCGACCGAAGACTCGCCGCTGCGTCCGCACGAGATCGCGACCCTGGCCGAGCGCGCCGCGGGCAACCCGCTGTTCCTGGCCGAGCTGATGCAAGCCGCGGCCGCCACCGGAGACGTGGACTCGCTCCCCGATTCGATCGACGCGGTGATCACCGCGCAGATCGACCGGCTGCCGACCGTCCAGCGTCGCCTGCTTCGCTACGCGTCAGTGCTCGGTCACACGTTTCGGGTCGAGGAGCTCGCGGCGCTGGTCGCCGACGAGCTCCCGCCGCCCGACGCGGCAACCTGGCGCAGCCTGGACGGCTTCCTCGGCTTCGTCGCGGGTGATGTCGTGCGCTTCCGCCACGCCATGTTGCGCGACACCGCCTACGAGGAGCTCCCGTTCCGGCGCCGCCGGGAGCTGCACGCGCGCGCGGGTGACGCGATCGCCGCCGGGCTCGGCGACCATCCCGAGAGCGAAGCCGAGCTGCTCTCGTTGCACTTCTTCCACGCCCAGCGATTCGAAGAAGCCTGGCGGTACGCGGGCATCGCCGGGACCCGGGCGCGGGACAAGTACGCGAACGTCGAAGCCGCAGAGTTCCTCGAGCGTGCGATCGCCGCGTCGAAGCGCGTCCCGGAGCTCGCACCCGAGGACATCGCCGAGATCTGGGAAGCGCTGGGTGACGTGCGCGAGCGTTCGGGCATCTTCGACCGGGCGCGCGCTGCGTACCGCGCCGCGCGACGAGCGCGCGCCGGGGACCCCGTCGGCGAAGCCGAGCTGCTGCTCAAGGAAGCGTGGATCGCCGAGACCGACGGACGGCTCTCGAACGCGGTGCGCATCGTGCGCCGCGGCTACCAGCTGCTGGAAGGCGCGCCGCCGGAGGACGTGGTCGGGGTCCGCGCCAGCCTGACCGCGTTCTACGCCGCGGTCCGCGCCGGCCAAGGCCGATTCGAAGAGGCCGTCACTGCCGGTCTGATCGCGATCGACGAGGCCACCAGCTCCGGCAACCTCGAAGCCGAAGCCCACGCCCGGTTCATCCTCGACTGGGCGTACGTGCTTCTCGGCCGGCCCGAGCTGGCGGTGCACTCGGCCCGCGCGTTGGAGATCTACGAGGAGCTCGGCAACTTCGACCGTCAGGCCGTCGTCCTGAACAACCTGGGCGGGTTCGCGTACTACGAGGGCCGCTGGGACGAAGCGATCTCGCTCTACGAGCAGGGTCGCAACATCCGGCTCCGCACCGGCAACGAGGTCGAGGCGTCGTTCGTGGCGTGCAACATCGGCGAGGTGCTCACGGAGCAGGGCCGCCTCGACGAGGCCGGCACCTGCTTCCGCGACGCGCTTCGCGTTGCACGTGCGGCCAAGAAGCCCTACGTGGCCGCCACCGCGCTCCAGCACCTCGGTCGGGTCGCGATGCTCGCGGGCGAGACCGACCGGGCGTTCAACCTGCTCGGCGAGGCGCGCGCCCAGTTCGACGGGATGCGCAACGCAGACGATGTGTCCGAGGTGGACGTGCTGCTCGCGGAGTGCCATCTCCTCGCCGGGGATCCGGCGCGAGCGCTCGAGCTCGTCGCGGCGACGACCGCGGCGAACCCCACGCGCCTGCCGGCGCTCGAGCGCACCCGGGGCCGGGCCCTGGCGGCGCTGGGCGACGACGCCGCAGCGCGCGAAGCACTCGAGTCGAGCCTCGCCGAGGCGCGCGACCAGGACGCGCTCTACGAGATCGCGCGCACCCTTGACGCGCTCGTGGCACTCGACCTGCGGGCGGGCGATCTCGCGTCAGCCGAGCCGCGCGAAGCCGAGTGCTCCGCGCTGCTCGCCCGACTCGGCGTTCACGTCGAGGCGGAGCGCCACATCGATCTCAGCGACGACCGAACTTCGGATCTCCCGACAGCAGCAGGATCTCGAACCTAACGTCGCCGTGGCGGTCCACCGACCGGGCGTCGACGCACGGTGACGGGTCGGCGACGCCGCTGTGCGGACCCAGCAACGAGTCGCGGTGCAGGAACCAGAGCCACCACGACCACCAGCCGCGGTACTCGTGGTGGTGGCGGTCGAAGCGCGGCCGCGGTGCGCAGTCGGGCACGACGACGATCGGTCCACCGTCCGCCTTCTGCACGTAGAGCTTCGAGAACAACCCGCGCCCGGCGACCGTCCGGTCCCAGGTGATCGCCACCTTGGCCGGGTTCATCGGGTCCTCGTAGCCCGCGAACGGGCTGACGAAGGCGGTCTTGCCGCTGCAGCGCTGGCCACCGCAGAAGCTGAGCGTCGAGTCGTTCTCGGCCAGCAGCGAGATCGGCGCGCCCGGACCGGTGTTCGGGAGCGTGAAGCTGATGATCGTGTTGTCCGCGGGAGTCGCGGTCGTGCCGGTCGAGAGCGTCCCGCCGGGCGGCACGAAGCCCTGCGCCTGGCCGGGCACCTGCGGTGCGATCGTCGTGTCGGCGTCAGCCGGAGGTGTGGGACCGGTCTGATCCGAGCTGCCCACGGCCATCGTGGTGATGGTGCCGCCGTCCGGAACGGCTCCGGGCACCATGATCACGGCCCGGATGGTGGCCGCCCCGCCGCCGCCGTTGATCGTGCCGAGGTGACAGGTCACGGTCGCAGCGGCCGGCGGGTCGCACGTGCCTTGGCTCGGGGTGATCGACGTCAACGTCGAACTCGAGGGCAGCGTCAGCGTGACGTCCACGCCGGTGGCCGGCGCGGTTCCGGTGTTGGTGGCGGTCACGGTGTTCAGCACCTGGCCACCGACGGTCACCACCGGAGGCTCGCTCGTGCTCGTGACCGACAGTGCCGCACCGGACGCGGCGGTCCACGTCTTGGTGACGTCGTTCGAGCTCACCGTGGTGGCTCCGTCAGGCGCCGACGCGCGGATGGTGTCGGTGCCGGCGATCGCGCTCGAGTACGTGAAGCCGGCGTTGCCGGACCCGTCGGTCGTGGAGGTCCCCAACGGTCCCGTGTTCGGGCCCGACACGACGGCGAACGACACCGCGACGCCGGCTTGCGCGACGCCACCCCGAGACGCGAGGGCGGTGACCGTGTGGTTCGTTCCCACCGGGTTCGTCGCGGTGTCCGGAGTCAGCGAGAGCACGAGTGGCAGCGCCACCGAGGTCCACGTCTTGGTGACCGAGTTCGAGAGCACGGTGGTCGCGCCGTCGAGCGCGGACGCCTGGATCGTGTCGGTGCCGGCGGTCGGGCCACCGGTGTAGGTGAAGGTCGCCTGACCGGTCGCGTCCGTCGTCGCGCTTCCCGACGATCCGAAGTTCGGGCCGGAGGTCACCGAGAACGACACCGCGACGCCTGCTTGCGCAGCCCCGTTGCGGGTCGCGGTTGCGGTGACGGTGTGCGGGGTCCCGACCGGGTTCGTCGCGCTGGCCGGAGTCAGGTTGATGACGAGCGGGTTGGCCGAAGCCGTCACCGTGACCGGCGCGGTCGGGCCGGTGGGTGCGAC
This sequence comes from Acidimicrobiia bacterium, assembly GCA_017882945.1. Classification (GTDB taxonomy): domain Bacteria; phylum Actinomycetota; class Acidimicrobiia; order IMCC26256; family JAENVU01; genus Chersky-806. The sequence continues at coordinate 11,715 of JADGON010000121.1, forward strand.
CGTGTAGTCCGCGGAAGTCCCGGTCGCCTCGTTCGTGTAGGTACCGGGCGTCGACGTTGCCGTGACCGAGAAGTGCACCGACGCGCTGCCCGCGCCGGGCACCGAGATGCCGGACCAGGTGAGGTCCTGGCCGGCGACCGACGGGTTCGCGGTCGTCGCCCCGGTGGTGGAGCCGGGCACGTAGCTGAAGCCGGCCGGCAGGGCGTCGGTCAGCGTGTCGAGCGGGACCGCCACCGCGTTCGGGTTCGTCGCGGTGATCGTGTAGCCGTCGGAGGCACCCGCGCCGACGGATCCGGCGTCCGCCGTCTTCGCCAGGGAGAGCGGCAGGCGGCCGAGCGGCGAGAACGTGATGAGCGACGAGACGGTCGACGATCCGGCCGCCGCGACATTGACATCCCAGCTGAGGCCCGCGCCGTTGTCCAGCAACGTGTTGCAGACGCAGGTGTTCGGGAACGGCTGGAGGCTCGTGATCTGGGACCACACCGTCGAGTAGCCGTCTTCCATGTACCGGCTGCCCGCGGTGAGCGGGAACCACTGCTCGATCCGGCTGCCCGGGTCGAGACCGGTCGTGCACGCGACCGCGCCGGTCGTCGCGTCGACCGCGCCGTACCCGCTGTCCGAGCTCTGGAGGTAGCAGTCAGCCGCGCGGTAGACGCGCACGGCCTTCGACGTTCCACTCGAGTTCGTCACCTGGATGTCGGTGCGGTACGACTCGAGGCCGGTCGTGTAGGTGTCGGTCTGCGTGACCCCGACCCCGGTGTCACCGGCAGCCACCACCGTGACGATCTTGTAGGGATCCGCGTCGGTTCCGGAGCCGGTCGGACCGGTCTGGCTGACGGGCGTGAACGGGGTGATGGACGGCTGCCCGGCGGGAATCGACGCGGGACTGAAGTAGCCGGTGCCGTCGACGACGATGAACGTCCCGCACGCGGTGTCGCCGAAGAACTCGCCCGCGGTGTCGCCGGTGTGGTTGACCGAGCAGTTCAGCTGATCGCTGATGCCGACTGCGGTCAGTGGTCCCGCCGACGCGATCGTCGCCGTCGCGGCACCGGCACTGACGGCTCCCAGCACCACGACGAGCGGAACCATCACCGCGATCGTGAAGATGGCGACCATGGACCGCGCTCCATGGTGCGTCGCGCCACAACCCCGGAATCTGCTCTTCATCGCCCGTCCTCCCCTGCCCTGACCTGCCGTGAAACCGGCACCTTAGAGGTGGTGAGGGGCAGTTGTGAAGGGGTGAGGTCAATGACCGTTCCATGGCCCACTCAGCGGGAACGTCCCATTCTTACCCTCCGTGAAGCTTCGCGCGCTCCGCGCGCGGGAGATGCGGCTCCGCACCGAAACGGGTCAAGCCGGCGTCGACTCCGGTCGAAACTCCGGCCGACATGTCGCAGCAGAAGACGATCAATGGCTACCGAATCGAGCCGTTCGCGAACCTTCAGGGGGCGCAGCTCCAGCGCGCCCGCCTGGGCGGGATGAACCTGTACTGCGTGAACCTCCGCAACGCGGACCTCTCCGACGCAGACCTGCGTGGCACCTACCTCGCCGAGGCCCAGCTGAGTGGAGCGCTGCTCATCGCGTGCGACATGACCGGCGTCAACCTCGCGGGCGCCACGCTGCATCGGGCGATGCTCAACGGCGCCGACCTGACCGAGGCGAACCTGCGCAACGCGGATCTCAGCGCGGCACGGGTCTACGGCGCGGACTTCAAGGGCGCGAAGTTCTGCAAGACCCTCATGCCTGACCTCAGGGTGAACAACCAGGACTGTTAGACCGGTTGGAGAGGGTCCGGCTGCTCGGGGAGCAGTAAGTAGCCTGCGAGGGATGTCGGATTGGAGCTTCGCCAGGGTCTGGGACGCCGTTGCCGGCGCCGTGCCCGACCGCGAAGCCATCATCTGCGGTCCGACCCGGCGCACGTACGGAGAGCTCGAGCAGCGCGCGGCGGGCCTCGCGTCCTGGATGTGGGAGTCGGGCGTGCGACCCGAGTCCAAGGTCGCGATCAACCTCACCAACCGGCCCGAGTACCTCGAGACGTTCTACGCCGCGCTGAAGATCGGGGCGGTTCCCGTGAACGTGAACTACCGCTACGGGACCGAAGAGATCCGGTACCTGCTCGACGACAGTGACGCGACGGTCGTCGTCACCGAGGCTGCGTTCGCCAAGGACACCCGCAAGGCCGCCCACTACATCGGACGCCGCATCGGCAAGAAGTTCGAGCCGGCGGTCATCGAGATCGGCAGCGAGCTCGAAGCCGCGATCGCGGGGGCGACGGACGACGGCTGGCGCGAGCGCACCCCGAGCGGCGACGACCTCATGTTCCTCTACACCGGCGGCACCACCGGCATGCCGAAGGGCGTGATGTGGCGCACCGACGACCTCTACGTCGCGCTGTGGCAGATGGGCCGCCCGGGCTCCGAGCCGCCCGACCCGCTCGCCGCGGTGCTCGCCGGCAAGCGGGCCGCGACCGCGTTCCCCGCGTGCCCGCTCATGCACGGCACCGGCCTCTTCATCACGCTCTCCACGCTGGCGGGGGGCGGATCCGTGGTGCTCATCGACAAGGTCGGCCTCGATGCCCCGCTCATCTGGACCGAGGTCGAGCGCAACGCGGTCCAGATCCTCACCATCGTCGGCGACGTGTTCGCGCGCCCGTTGCTCACCGCGCTCGATGCCGAACCCGACCGTTGGGATCTCTCCAGCCTGCGCGCCATCACCTCGAGCGGGGTCACTTGGAGCCCCGAGGTCAAGCGCGCCCTGCTCGACCACCTTCCGGACGTCACCATGCTCGACTCGCTCGGTGCATCCGAAGGGCTGATGAGCCGGTCCGCCGCGAAGTCCGGTGACGCGAAGATCGCCGCGGCGCGGTTCGCGGTCAACGACCGGGTGAAGGTCGTCACCGAAGACGGACGCGAAGTCACACGCGGGACCGAGGAGGTCGGGATGGTGGCCGTCGGTGGCCGCATCCCGCTCGGCTACTACAAGGACCCCGAGAAGACCGCCAAGACGTTCCGGCTCATCGACGGTGTCCGCTACTCGGTCCCGGGCGACTACGCGACCGTGGACGAGGACGGCACCATCCGGCTGCTCGGGCGCGGGTCGGCCACGGTGAACACCGGCGGCGAGAAGGTGTACCCGGAGGAGATCGAGCTCACGCTGCGCAAGAACAAAGGCGTGTTCGACTGCGTGGTCGTCGGCGTGCCGGACGAGCGCTTCGGCGAGACGGTCATCGCCCTCGTCCAGGTGACGGACGGGTACGTCACGGACGAAGCCGAGCTGCAGGCGTTCTGTCGGAGCCGCGGGCTCGCGGGGTACAAGATCCCGCGCCGCATCCTGTTCACCGACACGTTGCGACGCGCACCGAACGGCAAGGCGGACTACAAGCTGCTGCGCGAGATGGCCGCGGACCTGCTCGGCATGACCGGAGGTTGATGTGGCGGACCATTTCGTGATCGACGGCTCGAACCTGGCGACGGAGGGCCGTACCGAGCCCAGCCTCGCCCAGCTGCACGAGGCTGTCGCCGCGTTCCTCGGCGAGCATGCCGGTGCCGTGCTGACCGTCGTCGTGGACGCGAGCTTCGAGCACCGCATCGACCCGTCCGAGCGCACGACCTTCTCCAAGACCGAAGCCGCGGGCGAAGTCGTGTCCCCGCCCGCCGGTGCGGTCGGGCGCGGCGACGGGTTCCTCCTCCAGATCGCCGACCGCACCGGCGGCACCGTCATCTCGAACGACTCGTTCCAGGAATTCCATGCGGAGTACGAGTGGCTGTTCGAGCCCGGCCGCCTCATCGGCGGCAAGCCGGTGCCCGGGGTCGGTTGGATCTTCTCGCTGCGCCGGCCGGTGCGCGGGATCGTCAGCCGCAAGACGGTGCAGAAGGCCAAGCAGGGAGGCAAGGAGCAGAAGGCGGAGAAGCAGGTCCGCCAGGCGATCGCGGAGGCGACGGCGAGCGCGCTGCAGCCCGATGCGCCGAAGCGGCGCCGCCGGCGCGGTGGCCGCGGGCGCAGCAGCGCCGCGAAGGTCGAGGACAATGCCGAGCCCGAAGCGGTCAACGAGCCTGCTTCGTTCCTGCAGTTCGTGATCGACCATCGGCTCGGCACCGAGGTCGCGGGCACGGTCGACGCGTTCGCGTCTCACGGCGCGTTCGTCAACGTCGACGGTGTGCGCTGCTACGTCCCCCTGAGCGCCATGGGCAACCCGCAACCGAGCCGCGCGCGCGACGTGCTGACCAAGGACGAGGTCCGCACGTTCGTGGTCCAGGCGGTCGACGCGCCTCGGCGCGGCATCGAGCTCGGCCTCCCGGGCTTCGCGACCGTCGCCGGCGCGCCGAGCGAGGAGACGGTCGCGGCCGAGGTCGGCACCCGGCGGTCGAAGGCCAAGAAGGCCACGGTGGAGGCGGAGAAGAAGGACGGAGCCAAGCCGAGCGGCCGCAAGCAGACCCGCCGGAAGTCGACGGGGAAGAAGACCGCGAAGTCTGTCGTGCCCGAGACAATGTCTCAGGACGCGCCCAAGCCCGACGCATCGACACCCCCGCCGGGGATGAAGCCGGCGAAGCGCGTTGCCAAGAAGACCGCGAAGAAGCAGGCCCCGACGAAGCCGGCGGTCACCCGGCAACCACGGGCCAAGAAGTCGCCGGCCGAGAAAGCCCCGAAACCCGCCAAGAAGAAGGCGGCGAAGCAGCAGGCCAAGCAGCAGGCGCCGGCGAAGAAGACGGCTCCCGCGAAGTCGACGAAGCAACCGGCGAAGAAGTCCACGCGCAAGCGTTCGTGAGTCGGCGGTGATCTTCGAGCAGTTCTCCCTGCAGTGACGCGGAGCGTTCATCGGCGACGTCGGTCGACCCGACCTCACCGAACCTGGTTCGCGGCTCACCGTGGCCCGGCTCCGCGAGCACCTCGCGACGACGGAACCGCCTGTCATCATTGAGGTTCGGGGTGTCATGAGTCGAGGCGGAGGGCGCGATCCCGGGATCGATCTCGATCCCGCTCCTCCGGCTCGCGGGCGCGGCATCCACGCTCGACCCGGCGCACCCGACCGTCGACTGCGCGAGCGGATACCGTTCGTCGGTCGCAGGGAGCTGGTTGCGGGCCGACGGCTTCACCGACGTCTCGGACCTTCTCGGCGGCTACGACGCCTGGGCACCCGAGACGGCGAACCGGAACGGAGCGGAGACGACGTGAGCACCTTCAAGCCGAAGGCAGTGCCGAGCACGACGGTCAACGATCTCGACGCGCTGGGTTCCCCCATATTGCTCGATGTGCGCGAACCGGACGAATGGGAAGCGGGGCACGCGCACGACGCGTGGTTCTGGCCGCTCGGGCGTCTCGACCAGGTGCGCGCCGAGCTCCCGCTCAACCAGAAGATCGTGTGCGTGTGCCGCTCGGGCGGTCGGTCCGCCAAGGCGACGGAACTCCTGCGTTCATGGGGCCTCGACGCGGTGAACCTCGAGGGCGGGATGCAAGCGTGGGCGCAGGCCGGCCGTCCGGTCGAGCGCGACGACGGCACGCCGGGCACCGTCGCCTGAGCGGCATCCGCGGCTCTGACTCGTCACAAAGTCGACGGGCTGAAATTTGCCCACGACTTGCCCGAAGCATCTGCTTCGTCGCGACGACGTCGATTCCGCTTCGACATGACATTAACTGGACATTCGCGCATACAGTGCCCGGCGAGCGCTGGAGTGGCGGGTTCGTGCGGGGCATCGGGGGGCCGAAAGGTCTCACCATGGAAGGTACCGATCCAGGATGGAACGTCCCATGCGTAAACCCGTCACTCCGCGCTCGCCTTTCTCGAGATCTCCGTCGGCCGCATGACGCTCGTCGGCGTTCGTCGGCGGCCGACGGCGGTGCTTCGGCTCGTCGAGCTCGCGCTCGCGTCGTTGTTCGTCATCGCGATCACCGCGTCTTCGACTTCGGCGGCGGGTGCTGCGTCTGACGCGAGTGTCTCGACGGATCCCACCGGCGCGCACGTGCAGCTGGCGCGCAGTGGGGCTTGGGTGGAAGTGCGCGCGCCGCAAGGTGGCAACGGGAACGGTGGGAGCACCGCGACGGGCGCGGGGTGCCTGCGGCGTTGGGTGCCGACGCAGTATCCGAACTACCTACGTCCCGGAACCGTCGCTCCCGAATACCACGTCACTCCGATGCCGCCGAGTCCCGGGCCCGGGTACGTCGCGTACCACGTGTGGCGCGGCACCACGTACATCACGAGCGTCTGGTTGCTCCCCACCGCATTCGCGCCCGCGGCAGGCGCGCTCGACGTGCGCGCGATCGCCGAGAGGCTCGTGCGCGACCTTCCGTATCCCGCGGCCACCGTGCGCATCAGCCCGGAAGGTCGCGGCCTGACCGGGCTGGAGTCCTGGTACTGGGTCTCGGGCTACTCGGCGCCGTTGCACGACGCGGTCGACGGCCTCGGGATCCGCGTCGAGGTCGAAGCTGTGCCGGCGTCGGTGCACTGGGACTTCGGGGACGGCACACCGGTGCAGCCGGGGACCCTGGGCGTCGCGGCGCCATCGCGCTCGGATGTCGTCCACACCTACCAGCGGCGGGGCATCGCGGTGCCGATGCGCGTCCGCGCCTCGGTGCGCCTCGACGTGCGGTACCGGGTCAACACCGAGGCCTGGCAGGCCCTCGATCCGGTGTTCCGGAGCGCGACTCGCGCCTACCCGGTGGCCGAGTCGCGCGCCGCGCTCGTCCCGGCGCGCTGAGCTCGTCGACCAGAAGAGCCCCGTCAGCCTCGGGGTAGCCTGAGCCGCATGGCCCCGCCCGTGTTCGATCGTGCCGACGCGCTCCGCCGCCTGGCCGCGGATCGCTTCGACGTCCTCGTGATCGGCGGCGGCATCACCGGCGCGGGCGTCGCGCTCGACGCGGCATCGCGCGGGCTCACCACCGCGCTCGTCGAACGCGACGACTTCGCGAGCGGCACGTCGTCGAAGTCGTCGAAGCTCGTGCACGGGGGGTTGCGCTACCTGCAGCACCGCGAGTTCAAGCTGGTGTACGAGAACCTCTACGAGCGCCAGATCGCGTTGCGCAACGCTCCGCACCTCGTGCACATCCTCCCGTTCCTCATCCCGGTGCTCTCGAAGGACGGGCTGATGAACGCCAAGCTCGCCCGGGCCCTGGGCAGCGCGCTCTGGCTGTACGACATCACCGGCGGCCTGCGCATCGGCAAGCTCCACCGGCGCATCAAGAAGGAGGCCGCGATCGCGCACATGCCCACGCTGCGGACTCCCAACGTCGCGGCCGCCTACATCTACTACGACGCCCAGACCGATGACGCCCGCCTCACGCTCACCATCGCCCGGACCGCTGCATCCCGGGGCGCCGTCGTGGCGAACCACGTGGGCGTGACCGCGTTGCGCAAGAACGGTGCGGGCCGGATCGTCGGCGCGACCGTCACCGCGGACGGCCGGCCCATCGACGTCGACGCGCGTGTCGTGGTGAACGCCACCGGCGTGTGGTCCGATGACGTGCGCGCGCTCGACGAGGCCCGGCATCCACACTCGATCCGCCCGGCCAAGGGCATCCACATCACGGTGCCGTGGAGCAAGGTGCGCAACGACATCGCGGCGATCGTGCCCGTGCCGAAGGACAGGCGGTCGATCTTCGTCGTGCCCTGGGGCGACCTCACGTACATCGGCACGACCGACACGGACTACGACGGTCCGATCGAAGACCCGCAGTGCACCCCCGAGGATGTCGACTACCTCCTGAACGCGATGAACCTCGTCATCACCGAGCCGCTGACCAAGGACGACATCGTCGGCACCTGGGCAGGGCTGCGGCCGTTGATCGCCGGCGGCAGCGTGGGCGAGAAGACGGCTGACCTTTCGCGCGTGCACGACGTGTTCTCGTCGCCCGCCGGGCTCATCAGCGTGACCGGCGGCAAGCTCACCACCTACCGGCGCATGGCCCAGGACACGGTCGACCGGGTGGTCGACACGCTCGGGCGCGGCGGCAAGTGCGTCACGAAGCGGCTGCGCCTCCTCGGCGCGTCGGCATCCCAGGGGTCCGCGATGGCGCGTGGCTCCGCACCGAGTGACGAGCACCTCTCCCGCCGCTACGGCAGCCTGCAGCGCGACATCCTGGACCTCGAGCGCGAGGAGCCGGAGCTCACCCGGCCGCTCGTTCCCGGCTTGCCGTACCGCCGGTCCGAAGCCATCTACGCGGTGCGCTCCGAGATGGCGACGACGCTCGACGACGTGCTCTCCCGCCGGACCCGGGCCCGGCTCCTCGGGCGTGACGCCACTGCTGCGGCCGCGGAAGCAGTCGCGGCGCTGATCGCGCCGGAGCTCGGCTGGGACGCCGCGCGCATCGAGACCGAGATCGCGATGTTCCGCGCCGCGCTCGAAGAGGAACGCAACTCCGCCGGGCTCCCCGAGCACGCGCTCGACGAATCGATCGGCGCTTGACGTACTCCGGCGCGCCCACTCCGCCGATCGCGCTCGAGACCCCGGCCGATCAGATGCGCGACGGCATCACGACCGAACGGGTCGAGCTCGACGACGCATTGCTGCGCCGGTTGGGTGAGGCGTGCGCGACCGTGCTCGTCGACCCGGAGACGGTCGTCGAGGCGAGTCGGGACTGGTGGCCGCTCACCACGATCTGGGCGCTCGAAGGCCGGCTCGCGGCGCGGGCTGCAGCCGTGGCGCGGCCGTCGAGCACCGGTGAGATCGCCGCGGTGCTCGCGCTGTGCAACGACGCGCGGATCCCGGTGACCGCCGCCGCGGGGCGCAGCGGGGTGTGCGGCGCGAGCGTGCCGCTGCACGGCGGCGTCGTGCTGGACCTCACCACGTTGAGTGGGATCGTCGGCGTCGACACCGAGTCGATGGTGCTCGACGTCCTCCCCGGCACGTTCGGCACCTGGCTCGAGGACACGCTGCGCACCGAGCACGACGCGACGCTCGGCCACTGGCCCCAGTCGATCGACCTCTCGACCGTCGGCGGCTGGCTCGCGTGTCGCGGCGCGGGCCAGATGAGCACGCGCTATGGGAAGATCGAGGACATGGTCGTCGGCCTCGACGTGGTGCTCGCCGACGGCCGCGAGATCCACACCGGCGGCTGGCCTCGCGCCGCGGTGGGCCCGGACCTCAACCAGCTGTTCGTGGGATCCGAGGGCACGCTCGGCATCATCACCGGCGCGCGCCTCCGGCTGCACCAGGCGCCGCCGGCCGAGAAGCGTGCTGCGTACGCGTTCACCGGCTTCGCGGAAGGCCTCGACGCGTGCCGGCGCATCCTGCAGCGGGGCGCGACCCCTGCGGTGATCCGGCTGTACGACGCGATCGAGGCGGATCGCTCGTACCAGACCGGCGATCGTCACGTCCTGCTCGTGATGGACGAAGGCGACTCGCTGATGGTCGACGCGACCATGGCGCTCGTCGCCGAGGAATGCGCAGGTGCAGAGCTCCTCGACGTGGACCTGGTCGGCCGGTGGCTCGAGCACCGCAACGACGTGAGCGCGCTCGAGGCACTCATCCGGCGCGACTACGTGGTGGACACGATGGAGATCTCGGCGCCGTGGTCGCAGTGTGCCCCGATCTACGACGCCGCCACCGCGGCGATCCGGGCGGTGCCGGGCACGCTCGTAGCGAGCGCGCACCAGAGCCACAGCTACACCGACGGCGCGTGCCTCTACTTCACGTTCGCGGGGCAGCCGCCGGCCGACAGCAAGGACGAGTTCTACGCGGCCGCGTGGGAAGCGGGAACGCGCGCGGTGCTCGAGCACGGTGGCGCGCTCAGCCACCACCACGGCGTCGGGCTCAACCGGTCCCGGTTCGTGCGCGACGCGCTCGGTCCCGCGTTCGACGTGCTGGCGTCCGTGAAGCAGGCGCTGGACCCGAACGGGATCCTCAATCCGGGCAAGCTCGGCCTGCCGGACCCGTGGGGCGACCCCACCTGGCCATGAGCTTGCTTGTGCTCGACATCGGGACGTCGTCGGTGCGGGCGGCGATCATGGAGGCCGACGGGTCGGTCCACGGCGAGCAGCTTCGCTCGCTGCTGCCGGACTCCCCCGAGCCGGGGATGGTCGAGTTCGACGCGCGGCTGCTGGCCGAGACCGTGCTCGACGCCGCGACCTTCGCGCTCTCCGAGTACGAGGGGACCGTCGAGGCGGTGGGCATCACGAACCAGCGGGCGTCGACGGTCATCTGGGACCGCGCCACGAGCGAGCCGATCGGCCCCGCGATCGGCTGGCAGGACCTCCGCACGATCGGGACCTGTCTCATGCAGCAGGCGAACGGCTTCCGCTTCGCGCCCAACGTCTCGGCCACGAAGATCGCGTACCTCCTCGACACCTACGACCCGGACCGCACGCGCGACCTGTGCTTCGGCACCGTCGACACGTGGGTGACCTGGATCCTGACCGAGGGTGCCCTGCACGTGACCGACGCGAGCAACGCGGCGACCTCCGGCATCCTGCGCGGCGACGGCTCGGGCTGGTGGACCGGCGCGCTCGACGCGTTGAACATCCCGGCCGCGATGCTGCCGGCGCTCGTCGACTCGAGCGGGATCATCGGTCCGGCCACCGCGCTGGCGGGCGCGCCACCGATCGCGGCGCTGGTGGGCGATCAGCAGGCGTCGTTGCTCGGGCAGGCGTGCGTGCGCCCGGGGCCGGCGAAGATCACGTTCGGCACCGGCGGGATGCTCGACACGGTGCTCGGCCCCGATCGGCCGCGCTTCGAGACCCGGGGCGACGGCGGCACGTTCCCGATCATCGCCTGGCGCATCGGGGGCCAGGACACGTGGGGCCTCGAAGCGATCATGCTCGCGGCCGGCACGAACGTGGAGTGGCTGCGCGACGACCTCGGGATCCTGGCGAGCTCGGACGAGAGCGACGCGGTCGCGCGGCAGTGCACCGACTCGGGTGGGGTCGTGTTCGTCCCCGCGATGCTCGGGCTCGGGACCCCGCAGTGGGACTTCGGCGCGCGCGGCACCGTGCTCGGGCTCACGCGTGGCACCGGGCGACCGGAGCTGGTGCGTGCGGTGCTCGAAGGGGTCGCGCACCGCGGCGCGGATCTCGTCGAGTCCGCCGAGACCGACTCGGGGCGAACCATCGAGGTGCTCCGGATCGACGGCGGGATGTCGCGCAACGAGACGTTCGTGCAGGCGCTCGCCGACGCGACCCAGAAGCCGGTCGAGGTGTCGCCCGTCAAGGAGGCGACGACGCTCGGCGCCGGCTTCCTCGCCGGCCTCGCCGTCGGCACCTGGCCCGACCTCGACGCGCTCGACGGGACCTGGGACCCCCTGACCCGGTACGAGCCCGCCGGTGACCTCGACCGCGACCGCTGGCGCAACGCTGTCGACCGCGCGCGGCGCTGGATCCCCGAGCTCTCCACCGTCGACTTCTAACCCCCAATTCCCGCCCCCGCTCCCGCCGGCCCGCCCCCACCCCTCCCGCCGTTTGTCCCGAACGGTTCCCTCGGGGATCGTTTCCGGACAAACGCGACGCAGGCTCGACGGGATTTCCCGGTGTACGAATCTGAGCACCTCGGTAGAATTTCGCCGACAAACAGCATCTCGGACGGGACGAGTGCTCATGACGATTGCGGACCTTGTCACGGGGCTCTTCGGAGAAGATCTCCCAATCGGACTCGAGGCATACGACGGGAGCCGGGCAGGCCCCCGGCACCCTCCGGCGACCCTCGTCGTGAAGTCGCCGGATGCGGTGCGGAGACTCGTCACCGCGCCGGGGGATCTGGGCTTCGGCCGCGCGTACGTCGCCGGCGACCTGGACATCGAAGGTGACCTGTTCGCCGCGCTGGAGCTCCGGAGCCGCTTCTCGGGCTTCCATCTGAACCGCGAGCAGTGGTGGAACGCGCTCCGGCTCGCGGGCGCGGCGGGCGTCAGGCGGTTGCCGCCGCCCGAGGAGGAGGCGCGCCTGCGCGGTCGTCGCCACAGTCGTGAACGCGACGCGGCTGCGATCGCGCACCACTACGACGTCTCGAACGACTTCTACCGCATCGTGCTCGGACCGTCGATGACGTACTCGTGCGCGGTCTGGTCCTCACCGGACGTCGGCCTCGAAGCCGCGCAGGACGCGAAGTACGAGCTGATCTGCCAGAAGCTCGCCCTCCGGCCGGGCATGCGCCTGCTCGACGTCGGCTGCGGGTGGGGCGGGATGGTCATGCACGCGGCGCGCCACCACGGCGTGCGCGCGGTCGGGGTGACGGTGTCGCGGCGCCAGGCGGAGCTCGCGGAGAAGCGCGTCGCGGAAGCCGGGTTGAGCGACAAGGTCGAGATCCGGCTGCAGGACTACCGCGACATCACCGACGGCCCCTACGACGCGATCAGCTCGATCGGCATGTTCGAGCACGTCGGGCTCGCGCAGCTCGAGACCTACTTCGACCGTCTGCTGGAGCTGCTCCCACCCGAAGGTCGGCTGCTGAACCACGCGATCAGCCGGCCCGCGGCACGCCGGGGGAAGACCCGGTCGCGGTTCAAGAAGTACTCGTTCATCAATCGCTACGTGTTCCCCGACGGTGAGCTGCACGAAGTCGGCTCGGTCGTGAGCGCGATCCAGCGCCGCGGGTTCGAGGTCCGCCACGTCGAGAGCCTGCGCGAGCACTACGCGCTCACCTTGCG
>JADGON010000122.1 GCA_017882945.1 Acidimicrobiia bacterium
CGCGGCCGAACACGAAGACGGGTGCACCGTCGGCGACGAACTCGAAGAGAATCGCCATGATCCCGAGCCGGCCGTGACCAAGGATCGTGCGGGGCCGGATGATCGTGACGTCCAAGCCGGTCTGCACTGCCTCGCGGCAGAGCAGCTCGGCCTGGAGCTTTGCCCGGCCGTAGTCCTCGAGTGGATGGGGCGGAGTGTCCTCGGTCACCGGGTTGGACTCCGGAATCCCGAACACCGCGCTCGACGACGTGTGCACGACCTTGCCGACACCCGCATCCCGCGCCGCGAGCAGCAGGTTCGCGGTGCCGAGCACGTTCACCGACCAGAACAGCTCGCGGTCGCGCGCCAGTGGCACCTGCGCGACGTTGTGCAAGACCGCGTCGATCCCCTCACACGCGGCACGCAACGCGGCCCGGTCCCGCACGTCGCCCTGGACGAACTCGATCTGGGTGTTCACCTCGGCCGGCGGGTTGATGTCGAAGATCCGGACCTGCTCACCCCGTGCCAGGGCCTGATCCGCGAGGACGCTGCCGAAGTAGCCGCTCCCACCCGTGATGAGCAACGTGCGCGCCATCAGATCGGCAGCCCGCGCTCGAGGCACCAGCGCACACTGGCTCGCATGCCTTCGAACAGGCTGATCTGCGGGTCGTACCCGAGCTCGGTCCGGGCGCGCGTGATGTCGCACGCGATCGTGTCCTTCAGCTCGCCGAGCACGTGCAGCGCCTGGACGTAGCGGCCCCGGCTCTGCAGCAGGCCATCGAGCCTCGCCGCGACTTCGCCCGCGATCGCCGGCAGCTTCGGCTGGCCGCCCGAGACCTCGAGTCCTTCGGCCGTGAGAGCCGCGCGCACCTGGCGCAGGATCTCGGCCAGCTCGTAAGGCTCGGCGTCCGCGATCCAGTACGCCCGGCCGGGTGCCGCGGTTGCGGTCTCGGCGAGCAGGAGACCCGAGACGAGGTTGGCCGTGAACGCCATGGAACGACGTTGCGTCCCGGGACCGACGAGCGGGAAGCGGCCGCGGCGCACCGCGGCGAACCACTGGGTCTGGCGCTCGGGCTGGAACGGCCCGTAGAACCACGGCGCCCGGATGATCACGGTCTCGACGTCACCCCGGTCGTGGCTGCGCTCGACCAGGTGCTCAGCCTCGAGCTTGGAGAGCCCGTACCCCATGTACGGGTTGGAAGGCGCGTCCTCGGTGAACCGGTCGTCGCGGCTGGCATTGGCTCCGAACGGCGAGTTCGACGACACGTGCACGAAGCGGGTGGTGTGCGCGCGGCGCGCGCGATCGAGGATCGTCTCGGTGCCGCCGACGTTGACGTCGAAGAACTCCCGGGTCCGCTGGGTCGGGTGGATCACCGCGGCGGTGTGGAACACCGACGCGGCGTCCACGCCGTCGAAGAGCCGGTCCGCGGCGACGGGGTCCCGCACGTCGCCGACGACGATCTCGATCTTCGGGCTGACCAGCTCGAGCAGCGGTGCCTCATCCGCGTTGTGGACGAGGCACCGCACGCGCTCGCGGGTCGCGACGAGCTCCCGCACCAGGTTCGTACCGAGCCAACCGGAAGCACCGGTGACGACGGCAACGGGAGGCGCGAGGGCATGGGTCACGGAGTTCGAGGGTTCGTCGGCCACGCGCTCTTGCTTAGCGGACCCCACCCCGTCTCACCAACCCGGCTCTAGACTCCCGGCCGATGGCAACGGCGCCCCTGGCGCGGCGGCGGCCCGAGCACGCCGCCTCCGACGGCCATTTCCCTTGTTTCGACGGGCTGCGCGCGCTCGCCGCGCTTTCCATCGTGCTGACCCATGTCGCGTTCGCAAGCGGGGCGAACAGCCCCAACGTCCTCGGCGCGTTCTTCGCCCGGATGGACGGCGGCGTCGCGGTGTTCTTCGTGCTGTCCGGGTTCCTGCTCTACCGGCCGTTCGTCGTCGCGCACCTGCACGAGCGCCCGCACCCCTCGGCCGTCCCCTTCCTCTGGCGCCGGTTCCTGCGCATCTATCCCGCGTACTGGCTCGTGCTGACCGTCGTCGTCTACGTGTTCGCGGACAAGGCGATCCCAGACTTGAAGACGTTCGTCCTCTACTACAGCCTCATGAACATCTACTTCTCCCACTACGCGTTCGGGCCGCTGCTGCAGTCCTGGACCCTCTCCACCGAGATTGCGTTCTACGTCCTGGTCCCGATCTGGGCGTTGCTCGTGTCGCGGTGGCGATCGGACTCGCCGGAGGGCCGCCTGCGCCACGAGGTCGTCGGCATCGTGGTGCTGGCGCTGACATCGGTCGCGTGGAAGGCGCTCGTCCTCGGCTCGGGTGTCTCCGCGGGTCGGGTCGGCCAGCTCAAGCTCTGGCTGCCGTGGTGGCTGGACCTGTTCGCGGTCGGGATGCTGTTCGCGGTCGGCAGCGTCGCGGTCCGAGAGCTCCAGTGGCCCACTCCCTTGCGCCTCGACCGACCGTGGGCACCCGCGATCTGCTGGCTCCTGGCGATCGCGAGCTTCTGGCTCGTGGCCGCGGGCATCGGCCTCCCGCACACGACACCGTCGATCCCACTGCACCTGCTGTGGGGCCAGCACTACCTCTACGGGCTGACCGCCGGCCTCCTCGTCCTCCCCGCGGTGTTCGGACCGCAGGACCGGGACAGCAGCTGGATCCGCCGCTTCCTCACGACGCGGGTCATGGTCTTCCTCGGTGTGATCTCCTACGGCATCTACCTCTGGCACGAGCCGTGGATCGACCGGTACCTCGACTGGGCGAACCTCAAGACGTTCACCGTCTACAACAGCGACGTGCCGTTCGCGTGGCACACGTCCCGCTACCTCAGCGTCCCGTTCCTCACCCTGCTGCTCGCCGTGCTCGCGCTCACGATCGCCTCCGCCTCGGTCAGCTGGTTTGCCGTGGAGCGACCGATGCTGAAGCTCAAGCGACTCGGACAGCACCCGGTGCAGCCCGGCTGACCGGCGCGGTCAGGTGCCCTTGGTCGCCTCGACGAAGACCGCGGCCGGCTGACCGATCGCGAGCATCTTCTCGATGGTCCGCCGCGCGTCATCGGGGATCCGGGTCTGGATGCTGGCCATGAACAAGCTGTCGTCGATGACGGGCACGAGCTTCGGGAATCCCGCGGCGCGCAGCTCGCGGATCGCCCGGCGTCGCAGCCGCTGGTACTCCGCGCGGTCCTTGGCGCTCGGCTGCTCGAACGCGAGCTCACGTGCAGCGGGCTTGGCCCGCCACTCCTCGACGGCGCGCGGACCGATCGCGAGGTGGACCTCCCCGGTCGCATCGCTCCGGAAGAAGGAGCGGCCGTGCGTCATGGCCGACTTGAACTCGGGACCGACGCCGACATCGAACCCGGCGCGATCGAGCGCGTCGAGCAGGCCGAAGCCGGGTGACCCGATGCTGATGGGATCGGTCCATGTCACCAGGTACTTGCCGTGCTTCCCTCCACCCGGGGCGCCCGGCGCCTCGAGCTTGTGCACGGTCGGCGGCACCAGGACCCGGAGCGTCTCCGAAAGCCGGTAGTCGGGGACCTGCGCTTCGGCGGAGTCGTAGGTGAAGAACCCGAGGGCGACGATGGTCACGGCGGCCACCACGGTCCAACCCGCTGTCGCGAGCGTCCGGCGCGACTGCTCCGACCGGCCCGCAGTGCGCCGCCCGAGCGCGAGGGCGACGGTCCATCCCATCGCCAGCAGCATCAGGACCGTGATGCTCCACGACCACAGCGCCAGGTAGAACCACAGGAAGCCGAAGATCCGGCTCGCGGAGATCAGCGCGAGCACCAACGCGATGCCGAGCAGCAGGTTGAGGCGCACGAGCGCCGTCGCGCGCAGCCGCCATGCACCTACCGCACTGGCCGCCCACGCGAGACCGAACAGCACGCCGGGAAGGATCGCTCCGGTCATCGCGTCGTCGTGCGAGACGAGCCGCCACGGGTTCAGATGGACGAGCAGGATCCGGATGCCGACGCCGAGGCCGACCGCTTGCTCGGGCGGATCCGTGAAGTGGCCGTAGAGGATGTGGAGGTTGCCGTTCTCGCCGGTGATCTGCTGGATCACCGGTGGGAGCCAGAGGATCACGCCGAAGATCGCGCTCGCACCGATCCACGCGAGCAGCGAGCGTCGCGCCGCGCGATCGGACCAGCGCTTGCGGAGAGACCACGCGAGCCAGACCAGGGTCAGCCCGATGAGCACGCTGGCCAGCCCGGCATACGAGATGTGGGTCTGCAGGCAGAAGGTCCCGGCGAAGACGAGCACCGGCAGCGCGACGAAGTCGTCGCACCAGACCGACCAGACCGACATCAGGAACACGAACCACCACATGACCGGCAGGTACGGGTTCCACGCCTCGGTGAGGATGTTCGGCCCGTAGAACGCGAGCAGGACCGCGAGGGCGGCCCCGACGCCCAGCAGGATCGGCGTGCCACCGCGCCGCCGGGCCATCCACAAGGCGAGGAACGCCGCGATCACGTTCAGGGTCGCGGTCGCGGCCTGCATCGCCCAGGTGCTCGCGCCGTAGAGGCGGTAGAGCGGCGCAAGGGCCCAGAAGCTCAGCGGACCCGGGTGGCTCCCCTGCTGACCCAACGATCCGATGCGACCCGGGAGCCCGATCAGCGGCGGGTCGCTCGTGAACACGTCGCGCACGCGCAGTTCGGTTTGGGCCAGGTCGAGCGTGGGATACCAGGTCGGGTGGGCGAGGGCGACGAGCGCAACGACGAAGGGGACCACGCACGCCACTGCGAGCGCGACGAGCGGCCAGGAGATCTTGGCGTCGCGTGCAGCGGCAGGACCATCGCCGTCGGACGTCACCCCCGGTGGCGAAGCGGCCGCGGCTACTTCAACGTCTGAGGTCGCCACGTGCCGGAGTATACGGACGGCTGGCTGCTACCTTACCGACCCATGTCGTCCGGGCTCACGAGCTGCGCCGCGGCACGGTCGGCGCCGCCGTCACTGCGGCGACGGTGAGCTCCGGCACCACGGTGGTGCGAGCCGAAGCTCCGTCTCGCACGCAGTCCGCGAGCTGGTTCTGGCCCGGTCTCGGCATCATCGTCGGCCTCGGCCTCGCCTGGCGGATCTTCTACGTCGTGGTGATCGGCACTCCCGACGGCACCGGCGGCGATCCCTTCTACTACCACGCGCAGGCGAACCTCCTGGCGAGCGGTCATTGGTTCGCCGACCCGTTCGCGTGGCAGCGGGTGCACAGCCACATCCAACCCACCGCGCAACATCCGCCGCTCTACTCGATGGCGCTGGCGACCGTCTCCCTCTTCGGCGGACAGGGGTACATGGCCCACAAGGTCGCGTCGTGCGTGATCGGCGCGGGGACAGTGCTCGTGATCGGGCTCGTCGGTCGCAAGATCGGCGGGCCGCGCGTCGGACTGATCGCCGGAGGCATCGCGGCCGCCTATCCGAACCTCTGGCTCGTCGACGGGCTCGTCCTCTCCGAGGATCTGTTCGCGTTGACGATCGCGCTCACGATCCTCGCGGCGTACCGATTCCGCGACGATCCGACCATCAAGTCGGCGCTGCTCCTCGGCGCGGGCATCGGGCTCGCCACCCTGGTCCGAGGCGAAGCGCTCATGCTCCTCGCCTTCCTGACCCTGCCCCTGGTGCTGCTCACGCGGGCCATCCCCCCGGGGCGCCGGATCGAGATGCTGGTGCTCTCGGGCGTGGCCACCATGCTCGTCATCTCACCGTGGGTCATCCGGAACATGACTGCGTTCAAGGAACCGGCGTTCGTGTCGACCAACAGCTACGGCGTCCTCGCCGTGGCCAACTGCGACGCGACCTATCACGGCCAGCTCATCGGCTTCTGGTACTTCAACTGCGACCCCGGCTCCCCCGGCGACGAGTCCCAGCGGGCGATCGTGGCGCGCGACCGCGGCTTGAACTACATGCGCGACCACATCGGACGGGTGCCGGCCGTCGTCGCGGCGCGGGTCGGACGTGAGTGGGAGATGTACCGGCCTTGGGAGAACGCGGCGTTCACCCAGTTCGAAGGGCGTCCACTCTGGGGGGCTCGAGCCGGCCTCGTCTCGTACTGGGTGCTGGCGGCGATCGCGATCCCGGGTGCGTTCGTCGTGCACCGGCGCGGGCTCACGCTGATCCCACTGCTGTCACAGATCGTGCTCGTCACCGCGATCGCGGCGATCGCCTACGGATCGGTCCGCTTCCGGCTTCCTGCCGAAGTCGTCATCGTGAGCCTCGCCGCGCTGAGCATCGACACGGCCTTCAGCTGGGCGACGGAACGTCGTCGCCGCGACGCGGCGACCGCGTGATCGGCCCGCACACCTCCGTCCAGATCCGCGCCACCGGGCGTCGGCGTTGAGCGATCTCTTCGGCTCCCTCGCCTTCGCCTCCCTCATCGGAGGTCTCGGGATCGCGGCCTACGGGACCGCCGTCCTCACGCTGGCCGACCGGCGGAGCTCGGTCCGGATCTGCGGCGCCACGATCTTCCTGGTCTGGGGCCTGCTGGCCGGCTTCGAGCTGCTCTCCATCCTCGACCAGCTCCGGGTCGGTCCCGCGCTCGTGCTTGCGATCGCGGCCGCGGCTGCCGTTGTCGTGCCGCGGTCTTCCCGAGCCCGGTTGACGAGCTCGGCGCGGCGCGACTTCGGGAACGCGCTCGGGCTCTGGCGCGAGGTGGGTTGGCCGACCCGGGCGGTGCTGCTCGGGGCGCTCAGCCTGGTCGCGCTCGTGCTCGCCCGCAGCTTCATCTCCCCACCGAGCGCCTGGGACGATCTCACGTACCACGTGTACAAGTCCGGGAGCTGGGTCCACGCGGGACACCTGGTCTCCCAGCACCGGCCCGATGCGTGGACGTTCTACGACTACTACCCGGCCTCCGGTGAGGTCATCTGGTCGTGGCTGCTGCTCGCCGGTCGCAGCGGCACGTACCTCGGGGTGGGCTCGGTGTTCATCTGGTGGTCGTGCCTGCTCGCCGGCTTCACGAGCGCACGCCTCCTTGGATGCGACCGAGAACGGTCCGTGCTCGCAGGCAGCGCGATCACGTTCATCCCGGCAGTCGCGGTCTTCGCCGACACGTCACACGTCGACAACCTCATGCTGCTCGGGTTCCTCATCGGGTTCGTGTTCCTGCTCGAAGCGCGTCGCCAGTTCGGATGGTGGGCCGCCTTCGCCGGTCTCACGGGGTTCGCACTGACGGCCGGGGTGAAGCTGACCGCGATCCTGCTGCTCGCCCTGGGAGTCGTCTGGATCGGCGTCTACGCGTTCTCCGGTCCGCTTGCCTCGGCGCGCCGGTCATGGCGGGGCGTCGCCAAGCTCGTCGTCGCCCTCCTCGCCGCGTCGGTCGTCTCCGCGCCGTGGTACCTGCGCGCGATCGTCGACCACCACAACCCGATCTACCCCGCTGAGCTCTCGGGGCCCGGGTTCAAGCTGTCCGGCAACGCGCTCTGGCTCGACATCGTGCGCGGCCGCGTCGTGGGGCTCTCGCCGCAGGCCCTCACCGTCGGCAATGTGCTCGACGACCTGACAGCAGCCGGGCGCGTGCTCACCCACTCGGGCTACGACCTGAACTGGCCCCCCCTCCCCCTCTTCTACCTGGTCCTCGCGGTGATCGGCGCGGTCATCGGGTTGCGCAGCCGGAAGGGTCGGGCTCCGACGCTCTTCCTCCTCGTGTGCATCGGGCTCGGAATCACGCAGCTGCTGGCGCCCGACATGACCCTGACGCTGCGCCTGTACACCCTCACGCTCGGGCGATTGTTCCTGCCCACGCTCGCCGCGTTCGTGTTGCTCGCGATCACGGTGCCCGGTCGATACCTCCGACCGTTCTGGTACGTGATCGTCGGGGTGCAGCTGTTCATCAGCGAGCGCGC
>JADGON010000123.1 GCA_017882945.1 Acidimicrobiia bacterium
CCGAGCAGAGTGGGCGGTCGCGGCTGACCGGTGCGCTCGAGCACCAGGTGGTGCGGTTCGCGTTGGTCGGTACGGTGAACTCGGTCTTCGGCTTCAGTGTCTTCGCCGGGCTCCAGATCGGCATCGGTGCGCACATCCACTACCTCGTCATCCTGGTCATCGCGAACGTGATCGCCGTGCTCGAGGCGTATGTGCTTCAGCGCTACCTCGTCTTCCGGGTCACCGGCCGCTGGTGGCGTGACCTGGCTCGCTTCTCATCCGTCTACCTGGTGGCGCTCGCGATCAACGCGCCCGCTCTGTCGCTGCTGGTCGAGGTGGCCCACATGGCCGTCCTCCCGGCACAGGCGATCATCATGGTTGTCACCGCGATGGGGACCTTCCTCGCGCACCGCGGCTTCACCTTCCGCCGTGGCGGCCGGCCGGCGGGTGCGACGGAACCACGTGAGTCGGCGCTCGATCTGGGACCAACGGCCGCGACGCCCCCCGTGCCGTGGCAGGACCATGATGACGCGGGCCCGAGCGCCGGGCTTGGATCGTGGAACCCGGCTCCACCGCGCACCGCGGCGGACGACGTTTCGAAGTCCGAGGGGATCGCGACGTGACCAGTGCGGAAGGATCAGGACGGGTCGCTCTGGTGGCCGGTGGGTTCGGTGCTCTCGGCACCGCGATCTCCGAGCAGCTCGCGTCGGACGGAGCGCGAGTTCTGCGGACCTCGCGTCACCCGGATCCGGACGCGCCGGACGCGATGGTGCTCGACGACGACTCGGCGCCACGTCTGCCGGTCCTCGATGCCGTCGTCTGGGCGCACGGAGTCAACGTCAACGACCGCGCGGATGCTCATGACGCGGATGATCTCGCCCGGACCTTCGAGATCAACGTTGCGCTCGTGGCGCGCCAGCTTCGGCTGCTCCTCACCGCGGGACGTATCGCCGACGGCGCCAAGCTCGTCGTCCTGAGCTCGATCTGGGAGGTCGTGGCTCGGCCCGGCAAGTTCTCCTACACGGTCTCCAAGGCTGCGGTCGGCGGTCTGGTGCGGGCTGCCGCGCTGGATCTCGCCCCGCGCGGCATCCTGGTCAACGCCGTCCTTCCGGGTGTCGTCGATACTCCGATGACGCGCGCGATGCTCTCGAACGAGCAGATCGACGTGGTGGCGGGTGCGACGGGGTTCGGCCGCATGGTGATGCCCGAGGATGTCGCGAGTGTCGTCGCCTATCTGTGCTCACCCCGCAACACCGGGGTGACTGGTCAGTCCGTCGTCGTCGATCTGGGGTTCTCCATTGGCCGTCTTGTCTGAGTTCAGCGTCCGGTCCTCGTCCGGTGAGTACGGCGTGCGCATCGGAGCGGGTGGGTTTGCCGATGCCCTGAGTCGCGGCCGCGATGTGGTCGTGGTCGATGCCGTGCTCCGGCACCTGGTCCCCGAGCGGGACGCCCCGGTGCTCGTCATCGAGGCGTCCGAGGACGCGAAGACCCTGGCCGGTTGCGAGGAGCTGATCCTCGCCCTGAGAGGGGCCGGCGTCCGGCGCTGGGATCACGTGCTCGCCGTGGGCGGTGGCGTGGTCCAGGACATCGCCACGTTCGTCACCCAGGTCTACATGCGGGGGGTGTCCTGGACCTACGTCCCGACGACGCTGATGGCGATGGTCGACTCGTGCATCGGTGGCAAGAGCTCCATCAACGTCGGCGATGTCAAGAACCTGATCGGCGGCATCTACCCGCCCGACTCCGTCATCGTCGACCCGGTGTTCCTTCCGTCGTTGTCGCCGACGGCGCGTGCCGCGGGGTTCTGCGAGGCGGCGAAGATCGCGTACTGCCGCGGAGCAGACGAGTTTCGCGGATATCTCGAGCGGTTCGACCGGTTCGACACGGACCCGGCGGCGCTGATCGAGCACGTGCTTCGTGCGAAGCGCTGGTTCATCGAGATCGACGAGCACGATCACAAGGAGCGACGCCTGCTCAACTTCGGGCACACCTTCGGCCACGCCCTCGAGACGGCGGTCGATCACACCCTGAGCCACGGACTCGCCGTAGCCGTCGGGGTGCTGTGCGCCATCCAGCATCCGGCGTCGGCATCGGGGGACTCGGTCGACGAGCTCGAGGCGCACTGTCGCGCTCTGCTGGCGTCGGCGTCGGGGGTGGCCGAATCGCTCGCGCTCTTCGACCCCGAGCGGTTCGAGTCGGCGTTCCGGGCGGACAAGAAGCACGGGACATCCACCTTCAGGCTCATCCTGCCCGCGGCGGACGGCGGTGTGACCGAGGTGGAGACCGGCACCACGGCCGACGACTGGGCCGCCGTCGCGAAAGCCACCCGACGGACCCTCGACTCTCTGACCGGGAGGCCGGCATGAAGTACAGCGACTTGGTGATGACGTGGCTGCAGCGCCTGGGCTACACGCACTGCTTCTTCGTCGCCGGTGGAAACTCGATGCACCTGCTGGACGGCGCGCGCCGGACGATGACGTGCGTCCCGGTGGTGCACGAGGTCGCCGCAGGGATCGCGGTCGAGTACTTCAACGAGCAGGCGACAGCGACCGGGAAGCCGCAGCGCGCCTTCGCGCTCGTCACGGCCGGACCGGGTCTCACCAACATCGTCAC
>JADGON010000124.1 GCA_017882945.1 Acidimicrobiia bacterium
AGTTTGTTCCCATGACGCCGTACCCTGCGCAAATGCAGCCGCTTGCCGCGCTCGGGCTCGAGCCGCTGGCCGCCGATCTCCAACGGGTAGAGACCGAGCTCGCCGCTGCGGTGCGCTCCGACGACCCGTTTCTCGGGGAGGTCGCGGCCCACCTGGTCAAGGCCGGGGGAAAGCGTCTGAGGCCCGCGCTGACCCTCTGCACCGGGTACGCCGCCCATGGGATCGGGCCCGCGACCGACGCCGCGATCACCGGTGCCGTCGCGGTCGAGCTCGTCCATCTCGGGTCGCTCTATCACGACGACGTGATCGACGAGGCCGAGACGCGACGTGGCGTTCCAAGTGTGAACGCGCGGTGGAGCAACATCGTCGCGATCCTCGCGGGTGACTACCTGCTGGCACGCGCGTCCGAGCTCGCGGCGTCGCTCGGTGCACCGGTGGCCGCGCTGCTCGCGGAGACGATCGGCGAGCTGTGTCGCGGTCAGGTGCTCGAGCTGCAACATCTCTTCGACGTCGATCGCAGCGAGGAGATCTACTTCTCCGCGATCGGCGGCAAGACCGCGGCGTTGTTCGGCACGGCATGTCGCATCGGCGGGATGGTCGCCGAGGTCGAAGGTCCGACGCTCGACGCGCTCACCGAGTTCGGTCATCACCTCGGCGTGTGCTTCCAGATCGTCGACGACGTGCTCGACGTCACCGGGTCCGATGCTTCGCTCGGCAAGCCGGCCGGCAACGACCTGATGGAAGGCGTCTACACGCTGCCGGTGATCATCGCGCTCGATCGCACGCCGGCGCTCCGGGACCTGCTCGGGCGCAAGCTCGACGACGTCCAGGTCGAGGAGGCACGCCGGCTCGCGACCTCCGACGGCGCGATCGATGCAGCGCTCGGTGCCGCCCGCGATCAAGCGGCCCGCGCCGACAAGGTCCTCGCCGCGACCGAAGGCCTCGACCCCGAGGTCACGGGCGGGATGCGCCGCCTCGTCGACGACCTCGTCGCCCGCGACAGCTAGACCCTCACCGGGTCAGGCAGTCTCGGCTTCCTGGGGTGCCTCGATGGCCGCGTCGAGCGCGTCGACGTCCGTGAGGAACCGCACCACCGCGTCGTTGAACCCGTTCGGCGCTTCCACCATCAGGCCGTGCGCGGCACCGCCGAGCACCTCGAGGCGTGCGTGCGGGATGAGCTCGGCGAGCTCTTCCGCGTCACCGACGGGCGTCAGCGAGTCCTGGGAGCCGGTGATGACCAGCGTCGGCACCCGGATCGTCACCAGCTCGAGGCGCAGCTCGTCGGTGGCGTCGAGGATCGCCGCGATCTGCGCGATGAACGGCTCGGGCGGCTGCTGGAGCACGATGCGAGCGAGGAGGTTGAGCCAGATCCCGAAGCGCTTGCGCAGGCGGGGACCGACGAGCCACTCGAGCGCCTCGTCACCGAGCGCGGCCATCCCGCCCTCGTCGACCGCGTCGGCCCACTCCTGGAGCAGCTCGCGCCGCCACTCGTGGTGGCGGCACGCGGTGCAGGCCAGCACGAGCGAGCGACTGCGCTCCGGATGGAGGACGCCGATGATCTGTGCGATCACGCCACCCATCGACGCACCGAGGACGTGGGCCCGTTCGACCCCCTCGGCATCGAGCACCGCGAGCGCGTCGAGCGCCATCTGATCGAGCGAGTACGGACCGGGCGGACGATCGCTGCGCCCCGTGCCCCGGTTGTCGAGGGTGTAGCAGCGGTACTTGCGCCCGAAGGCGAGGCGCTGCAGTGCCCAACCGCGCGAGTCCGTTCCCAGGCCCTGGATCATCAGCAGCGGGGGACCGTCGCGACGGCCGAAGACGTCGTAGTGGATCGTGACACCGTCGTCGACGACCACCTCCGACACCGAAGCCCCCTTCGTGTCTCCCGCACTGCCGCGAGCAGGGTGCTCGCGAACGCGAACCCCACCTTAGACCGCGTTCCTACCCACTCCGGTCCGTCTCGGCACCGGAGGCGGGTGGATCAGAGCTGGTCGATGAGGCGCTGGACGTTGTCCCGGGCCGCTTCGGCCAGCTCGGCGGCCGCGAGCGGATCGCCCGAGCCCCGCTTCGCCTTCACGGCCAGCGGCTCACCGACCGCGATCCGCCAGGGCCGCAACGGAAGGCCGAGCGGGCCACCGGGCCGGACGGCCACCGGGATGACCGGATAGCCGAGCGCGGCGACGAGGAGCTGGATCGGCGGTGTGCCGGCGCCGGTCCGCAGCCAGGTCGGCCCGAGCGGGATCGCCGCGACGTGCTCCGCCCGCAGCAACGCGGCGAGGTCGTTCTGGTACGACATCACCGCGCCGAGCTTGCGCATGAGGTCGCCGAGGATCGGAACGTCGGGCGCGCCGATCACCCGGAGCCGGCGACCGGCCTCCTGGCGCAGCGCGACGGCGAGGGCGGCCGGCTCGACGAAGCCCAGCCCGCGGTTGGACACGAGGACGGCCGGGCCGTCGTCCGGAAGACGCTCCGGATGATCGACCTGGACGTGCACCGTGGCGGTCACGAAGGGTGCGATCAGGTCCTGCAGCTGCGGGTCCGAGCCGAACGGATCCACCGGGTACCGACCCTCGATGCGCCGGCGGATCACCGTCAGCAGGTCCGTGGTCTGGGTCCGGTCCGGATCGACCCCGTAGACGGGAAGCACCGACACGTTGGTCACGCCACCGCTGTTGCTCACGCTCATGTCCCGACCTGGGCAATGGGGAGGGTGGGACGGAGCGGGGTGACCTTGGCCCACTCGAAGAGCTCGGTGCAGACCTCCTGGGTCGGGCGCATCGTGCCCAGATCGAGGACCTCCAGCGCCTTGGACCCGTCGGCGGTCCGACCCTTGGTCATCAGCTCGAGGATGTGGGGCGGCACCGGCGCGCCGGCGAGCTCGGCGACCCGCGTGGCGATCCGCCAGCCGGGTCCGACCACGGGCCATGGGATGCGTCCACCGAGGCGAACGGCCTGCCACACGCTCGCCGCGCCCGGTCCGACGACGTTCAACGGACCATCGACGCCGAGCAGGAGTGCCGCGACCATCGCGCGCGCGGCGTCTTCCTGGTGGAGCAGCTGGAACGCCGGGTCCGCGAGCGCCGGAACGGGAACGACGGGCAGGCGAAGGAACCGGCCGAGCGGCGATGGAACGTGCGAGCCGGCTTCGTGGGCCATGCGGAGCGCGGCCACCGGAAAGCCGTGACGGCGCCCGAGGTCCACCGCCAACGCCTCGACTTCGAGGCACGTTCGCCCGTAGGGAGTCGTCGGCGCGACCGGCGCGGTCTCGTCGGGCACACCAGGGCGGCCACGACCGCGGCCGTAGACGACGAGCCCGCTGCGCAGGGCGACCCGCTCCAGCTGGCCGGTGCGCGCCGCCGCGCCGAGCGCCGCCACAGTGCACGCTTGCGTGTACTCCGCGGCGAGGCGGGGCGAGACACGAGACGCGGGCTCGTAGACGCCGAAGTGGGCAACCGCGTTCGGCGCAAATTCCGTCACGATGTCGGTGAGCTTCTCGCGATCGCGCGGGTCCACCCGCCGGAACTCGCTGCGCCGCAGCCGGCGACGCGGCGGCACGAAATCGACGCCGACGATCTCTCGCACCTCGCTGCGTTCCTCGAGCAGCTGCGCGACTCGCGTGCCGAGCTCGCCCCCCATTCCGGTGACGAGGACGCGCATCAGTCGGCGTCCTGGTTCAGCGCGTCCTGGTCGCGAGCTTCATCGTCATCGCGCTCCGGCCGCAGGAGTGGAAAGAGGATCACCTCACGAATGCTAGAGACTCCGGCGAGCAGCATGATCAACCGGTCGATTCCGAGCCCCAGCCCGCCACACGGTGGCATGCCGTACTCCATCGCCCGGATGTAGTCCTCGTCGACGTCATTGGCCTCGTCGTCGCCGAGCTCCTTCAGCCGCGCCTGCGATTCGAACCGCCGCCGTTGGTCGATCGGGTCGTTGAGCTCGCTGAACGCGTTCGCCAGCTCCCGGCCGCCGATGATCACCTCGAACCGCTCCACCAGGGACGGGTCGTCCCGGTGCTCGCGCGCGAGCGGGGATACCTCCCGGGGGTAGTCGATGATGAACACGGGTCCCCGCAGCCGGTGCTCGGTCGTCTTCTCGTAGATCTCGAGCATCAGCTTCCCGGCGCCCCAGCCCGACTCGCGCGGGATCTCGAACCGGTCGGCCAGCGCCTCGACCTCCGCGATCGGCATCGACGGATGCACATCGACGCCGGCGTGCTCCCTGATCGCCTCGCGCATCGTCAACCGCGGCCAGGGTGGCACCAGGTCGAGCGACTCACCCGCGAATTCGATCACGGTGGTGCCGATCGACTCCCGGGCCGCGTGGGCCACCATCTCTTCGGTGAGCACCATGATGTCGGTGTAGTCCACGAACGCCTCGTAGAGCTCCAGCATCGTGAACTCCGGGTTGTGGCGCGTGGAGAGCCCCTCGTTCCGGAACACCCGCCCGATCTCGAAGACCTTCTCGAACCCACCCACGATGAGCCGCTTCAGGTGCAGCTCGAGCGCGATGCGCAACACGAGATCGAAGTCCAACGCGTTGTGATGGGTGAAGAACGGACGGGCGGTCGCGCCACCGGCTTGCTCGTGGAGGACCGGGCCCTCGACCTCGAGGTACCCGCGCGCCGCAAGAAACTCTCGGATCGCGTTGAGCGCGGCGAAGCGGACCTCGAAGACCTCCCGCGCGCGCTCGTTCACGATGAGGTCCGCGTAGCGCTGGCGGTAGCGGGTGTCCACGTCCGAGAGACCGTGCCACTTCGGCAACGGTCGCAGCGCCTTGGACAGGAGCGTGAACTCGCGCAACTTCACGCTGAGCTCGCCCTTGCGCGTCGTCATGACCGTTCCTTCGACGCCGACCCAGTCGCCGATGTCGAGGTCATCGAACGCGTCGTGGCCTTCGGGACCGACGACCTGCTGCGAGACGAACAGCTGCACCTCACCGGTACCGTCGCGCAGGGTGCCGAAGCTCAGCTTGCCCTGCCGCCGGATCAGCAGCAGCCGGCCCGCGACACGCACCGAGACGTCGGTCTCCTCCCCCGGTCCGAGCGCCCCGAATCCCTCGCGCAGCTCGGCGATCGTCCGGTCGCGATCGAAGCGGACCGGATAGGGGTCGACGCCCGAGGCCCGCACCTTCTCGATCTTTGCGAACCGGCGGTCGAATTCCTCGTCGTTGACGCGCTTCACGCGCGGTTCCTCTCGAAGACGATCTGGAGCCCGCGCAGGGTAAGCCAGGGCTCATGGTGCTGAATCGTCCGGGAGTACGGCAGGATCAGCTCGGCCAGGCCGCCGGTGGCGATCACCGTGCACTCCCCCAGCTCGTCCTGGAAGCGGTCGACGAGCGCGTCGACCTGGCCGCTGAAGCCGTACACCGCTCCGGACTGGATCGACTCGACCGTGGTCTTGCCGATGACGTTCTTCGGGGGCACGAGCTCGACGCGCCGCAGTGCCGCCGCGCGGCCGAACAACGCGTCCATCGAGATCTCGATGCCGGGGAAGATCGCGCCGCCAAGGTATTCACCCTTTGCGCTGATGGCTTCGATCGTGTTCGCGGTTCCGAAGTCCACCACGATCGTCGGTCCACCGTAGCCGTCGTATGCCGCGACCGCGTTTGCAATTCGGTCGGCGCCGACCTCCTTCGGGTTGTCGTAGAGGATCGGCATTCCGGTGCGCACACCAGGCTCGAGCACGAGCGCTTCGAACCCGAAGTAGCGCTTGGTCATCTCACGCAGCGCCGCGGTCACGCTCGGAACCCCCGACGCGATCGCGACCCCGGTCACCTGCGCGTCGAACGAGAATCCGTGGAACCCGAGGAACTGCTGGATCATCAGCGCGAGCTCGTCGGACGTGCGCGACGGGATCGTCGCGATGCGCCAGTGGTCGGCGAGCTCGATGTCGTCGAAGAGACCGATGACAGTCTGCGTGTTGCCGGTGTCGATCGCGAGCAGCATGTTCCGCTTCCGTCAGTCCAGGTCCAGGGCGATGTCCAGTGCCGGCGCCGAGTGCGTGATCGCGCCGACCGAGATGTAATCGACCCCCGCCTCGGCGTACGCGCCCACCGTCTCCAGTGAGATCCGTCCGGACACCTCGAGCGGAATCGCCCCGCCGACGAGCAGCTTCGCCTCGCGCACGAGCGCGGGGCTCATGTTGTCGAGCAGGAGAAGGTCGGCCCCCGCCGCGCAGGCGTCGGCCACTTGGTCGAGCGTGTCGCACTCCACTTCCACGATCCGCCCCGGCCAACGGGCGCGGGACCGATCCACGGCCTGGCGGAGGTCCAGGTGCGCGAGGTGGTTGTCCTTGATGAGCACCGCGTCGGACAGGCACTCGCGGTGGTTGAACCCGCCACCCGCCCGCACCGCGGCCTTCTCGAGCGCACGCAGGCCCGGGAGCGTCTTGCGGGTGTCGCGGATGCGCGCCTTGCCCCGGGCCGCCCGGACGTAGCGGCGGGTGACGGTGGCGATGCCCGAGCAGTGCTGCAACAAGTTCAGCGCAGTGCGCTCCGCCCCGAGGATCGAGCGCAGGGATCCGGCCACCTTGCCGATCGCCTGACCCGCGAGCACCTCTTCGCCGTCGACGAGCTGCCAGTCGAGTCGTACGGTCGGATCGAGCTGGGCGAACGTCTCCGATGCGCCCGCGGTCCCGGCGAGGACGCCCTCGCTGCGGGCAACGAACCTTCCGGTGGCGGTCGCGGCTTCGTCGATGACCGCGAGCGACGTCAGGTCACCGAGGAGCCCGAGGTCTTCGGCCAGCGCACGCGCGACAACCTCACGCACCGCCGTCATGGGCGGATCGAGGTCTCGGATCACGCGCTCGGCTGCCGGACGTCGACGGGAAGCGGATGGAAGGTCAGGGCCTCGCCCTCCTGGAAGAAGCGGCCGAGCAAGAGGTTCGAGTGGTTCGGGAAGTCGAGCCTCGTGTGGGTGCCACGCGACTCCTCGCGCTCGAGCGCAGCCCTCGCCAGGGCCCAGCCGACCGCGAGCAGGTTGCGCAGCTCGTAACCGGCCGGATTCACGGCCACGACATCGGAGGGCAGAACATCGAGAACACCCTGCAGGCTCTCGGCGTCGCGCAGGACGCCGGCACCCGCGGTCATCACGCTCTGGAGCTCCTCGAGCGTGATCGATCCGGTACTTCGAGATGCCCGCGACGCGCGAAACCCGCGCGGCTCCGCCGCCGCGCGCAGCACACCGGTGGCCTCGCACGCGTCCTTTCCCGAGCAGATCGCGTCTACGGCGCGCGGTGCGAACACGAGCCCGTCGAGCAGGGAGTTCGACGCGAGCCGGTTCGCTCCGTGCACACCCGAGCACGCGGCTTCGCCGCAGGACCACAGTCCGGGGAGGGTCGTTGCCCCGTCGAGGTCGGTCGCAACACCACCACACAGGTAGTGCGCCGCCGGTGCGACGGGCAGCCAGTCCCGTCGCGGGTCGAGAGCCACGGTCTGCGCGGAAGCCCAGATCGTGGGAAAGCGGTCCGGGAAGTCGCGGATCGTCGTGGCATCGAGCCAGAGGTGATCCAGGCCGCGATCGACGAGCCGGCGCGCGATTGCTCGCGACACGACGTCACGCGGGGCCAGGCCCGCGAGCGGGTGCTCGTCGGTCATGAACGCCACCCCGTGCTCGTCCCGCAGCACCGCCCCTTCGCCCCGCAGGGCCTCGGAGAGCAAGGGCCGGGGCATCGACGGGTGATGGAGCGCGGTCGGGTGGAACTGCATGAACTCGATGTCGGCGACTGCTGCACCGGCCCGCAGCGCCAGGGCGATCCCGTCTCCGGTCGACACGACCGGGTTGGTCGTGACCGCGAAGAGCTGGCCGGCGCCGCCCGTCGCGACGATTGTGTCGCGCGCCCGGACCTCGATTGGCGCGCCGGCGGCATCCAGCGCGCGCACGCCGACACAGCGGCCGCCTTGGACGATGAGGTCCACCGCGAAGCACCGCTCGCGCACCGTCACGAGGTCGAGGGAGTGCACGGCCGCAACGAGCGCACGCTCGATCTCGGCGCCGGTTGCATCCCCACCCGCGTGTACGACCCGAGAGACGGAGTGACCACCCTCGCGCGCCAACGCCAACGCGGCGGTCGCACCGTCGCCGGTCCGATCGAAGACCGCGCCGAGCGCCATCAGATCCCGCACGCGTCCGGGACCCTCCGTGACGAGCACGCGCACCGCGTCCGAATCACAGAGCCCAGCACCCGCGGCGAGCGTGTCCGAGAGGTGGAGCTCCGCGGAATCGGGTTCCTCGAGCGCCGCCGCGACTCCACCCTGCGCGTAGCGGGTGGCCGAGAGCGCGAGCTCGCCCTTCGTGAGCACCACGACCGAGAGCCCGCGACGCGCCGCGTGGATCGCGGCCGAGAGGCCGGCGATGCCGCTGCCCAGTACCAGGAGATCGGTCATTGGGCGAGAGGTTACGGAACCGAGCGGGTGCCCCGCTCACCCGCAGGCACGCCGAGGTCAACTTCGACGTGAGAGCCGTCCACGCGCAGGACCACATTGTCGATGAGCCGGGCGCGACCCACTTGGGCCGCCACCGCCAGCACGACCTCCCCATCGAGCGCGTCGCGCGGTTCGAGGGTCCGGGCGTCCCGCACCTCCACGTACTCGAGGGCCACCAGCGGCTGCGCAGCCACGAGGTCGCGCACCCCTGCTTCGATCACATCGGACCGTCGCTCGCCCGCCAGTACTCGGTCGCCGGCCTCCCGGAGCGCCCGGGAGAGGACCCGGGCCGCGATCCGCTCGTCGTCGTCCAGATACGCGTTGCGACTCGACATCGCGACGCCGTCTGGCTCCCGCACCAGTGGGCAACCGCGGACGTCGACCGGGAGATCCAGGTCCGCGGTCATCCGCCGGATCACCGCGAGCTGCTGGAAGTCCTTGCGGCCGAAGAAGGCGGTCGACGGCCCCACGATCGAGAAGAGCTTGGTCACCACCGTGGTCACGCCGTCGAAATGCACCGGCCGCGCGGCGCCGCACAGCCCTTCGGTGAGCCCCGCGACATGGACCACCGTGCGCGGGGCGCCATGCGGATACATCTCGTCCACGGAAGGCACGAAGAGCACGTCGACGCGCTCCGCCTCCGCGGCCGCCGCATCGCCCTCGAGGTCCCTCGGGTACGCCGCGAGATCTTCGTTCGGCCCGAACTGGGTCGGGTTCACGAACAACGTCACCACGAGGAAGTCGGTGGCTTGGCGCGCCGCACCCATGAGCGATCGGTGACCCGCATGGAAGAACCCCATCGTCGGGACCAGGCCCACCGACTTCCCCGCCCCGCGGGCCTCGTCGCAGCGCGCGCGGAGCTCCTCCACCCGCTCGACCACGATCATCGGAGCAGAGCCTCGAGCTCGGCGTCGGCCCGGCCGGAGATTCGGAACGCGATGCGGGCGAACGCCCGGTATGCGTCACGATCGTCGCCGGACAGGACCGCGAGATGACCGGTGACCGTCTCGACATCGCCGCGCGCCACCGGCCCGGTGAGCGCAGCGGCCGGACCCAGCGTCGCCACGTTCTCGACCGTCGCCCGCACCAGCGGGAGCAGGGCTTCGAGCGGGATCGGGGCCACGCGCTGGACCTGGTCGAGCAACGCGACGAGGTGGTTCGACGCGATGCACGCCGCTGCGTGGTACCGGACGCGATCAGCGTCGCCGACCTCGATCGTGCTGAGCCCGAGGAGCTCGGCGAGCACTCGGACCTGCGGATCTCCGGCCACGGCGCACCAGGACCCGGCCAGCCGCGCTCGGCCTTCTTCGGGCGACGGGAACGTCTGGAGTATGTGCAGCGCGGCCGTGCGCGCGGGCACCGCCGAGAGGGCATCGAGACCACGCGCGCCCGAAAGGTGGATCACCAGGGCGTCCGGCCGTACCGATTGCGCCAGCATCCCCGCGGCCTCGTCAATGGCGCCATCGGGGGTCGCGACGATGACCAGGTCGGCGTCTCGCGCCGCGAGCTCCACCACGACCGCCGGCGCGTCGAAGCGCTGACCGGCCGCGAGCGTGCTGGGCGCGTCGGGACTGCGACCCGCGACCGCGACCACGCGCCAGCCCTGCTCGACGAGCGCGGCAGTGATGGTCGTGCCGGCCCGACCGGGCCCTACGAGTGCAAGCGCACCCGTCCGTTCCACGCTCACGGGTAGCAACCCTCCGCGGTTCCGGCCATGAGGTCCGGACTGGATCAAGGGAGTTGCAATGCTAGCGGGGTGACCGTGACACCCTCCCAGCCCGCAGCCGGTACCTCAACCCGATCAGGCGCAACGTCGTGGAGGGGTGCGAGCACGAACGCCCGATCGTGCATCCTCGGGTGCGGGATCTCGAGGTCAGGCTCGTCGACGCGCTCGTCGTCGTACACCAGGACATCCACGTCCAGCGTGCGCGGACCCCATCGAACCGTGCGCACGCGGTCGGCCCGCTGTTCAACCGCCATCGCCACATCGAGCAGCTCGCGCGGCCGGAGCTCGGTGTCGATCGCGACGACCGCGTTGAGGTAGTCCTCCTGCGCGGGACCTCCGACCGGCGCGGTCTCGTACACCCGGGAGACCGCGAGCACCCCGATCCCGGATGTGGCCGCGAGTGCGTCGACCGCCCCCTGCAAGTGAGCCAGGCGGTCGCCCAGGTTCGATCCGAGCCCGAGGTACGCCGCGGTCACACCACGACGCGGACCGCGACGTGGTCCAGCATCGCTCGCACCGGCGGGTGAAGCTTGCGAACGGTCACGGACACGGAGCTCACGCGCTCGTCCGTCCGGCACACCTCGCCGATGCGCGTGGCCAAGCGCTCGAGCAGCTGGTAGCGCTCGTTCTTGACCACCCGGCTCACGGCCTCGGACACGGCCGAGTAGTCGACCGTGTCGTCGAGGTCGTCGCTCTGGCCTGCCTGATCGAGATCGACCTCGAGCTCGACATCAACCTCGAATGGCTGCGGACGGCTCTGCTCCTCGGGCAGGACGCCGTGGACGCCCAGCTCGCGCAGACCCACGATGAAGATCGTCCCCACCGGTCAGGAGTCCGAGCGGGCTGCGCGCGAACGGGTGGCTCGAGCCGAGCGCACGATGTTCTCCTCGACCGTGACCGCGACGATCTCCCGCCCGGTCGCGCCCAGCTCCCTGCCGGCCAGCCGCTCGCCGGCGACGATCGCGTGCGGTCCTTCGTCCACCAGGCCCGAGTAGAAGAGGTAGCCGGCGATCACACCGAGCAGGCGGTCGCCGAACTCCTCGTGGTGGAGCAGCACCCGCTCGGTGGGAACGTCGAGCCGGCGCGCAATGGACTCGTAGATCGCACCGAGACGGTCACCGAGCTCGTCGTGGCGACCGAGCGGGACGTGCTCGTACGCGATCCCGGCCTCCTCGTACGCGTGGAGGTTGTGAGACGAGTCGAGCAGCGAGATCACACGCGTGAAGCCGTTCTGGCCGAGCCAGATCAGCTCCTCCTGGCGCCGGATCTTGCGGTGGCTGCGCGCGAAGCCGCCGGGTCGCTCGGACGCGGCGAGCCGGTCCCGGACGATCCAACAGAAGAAGCGCGGCTCCAAGCCTTGGGCCCACCGGCCCCGCAACGTCGTCACAGCAGGTACCTCTTCACGCGGCGGCTCCTTCCAGAACGTGTAGGAGAGCGGCGGCTCGGCCCGCGCTGCGGACGTCGTGGACCCGAACCATGGCAGCACCCCGGTCGAGTGACCACACGACCGTCGCGAGCGTGGCGTCATCGCGCGCCGTCGGGTCGTCCACACCGAGCAGCCGACCGATGAACGACTTGCGCGACGCGCCGACCAGGATCGGTGCGGGAACGCGCTCGACCAACGCTGACACGCCGGCCAGCAGCGCGAGGTTGTGGGTCGCGGTCTTGCCGAAGCCGATGCCCGGATCGGCCATGAGCGACTGGGATGCGATGCCCGACCGCAGCGCCGCGTCGAGACGCTCGATCAGGAAGTCGCCGACTTCGCGGACCACATTGTCGTAGCGGGGGTCGGCCTGCATGGTGCGCGGCTCGCCCTGCATGTGCATCGCGACGTACCCCGCACCGGCATCCGCGACGACCGCCAGCAGATCGGGGTCGTTGCGACCCGCCGAGACGTCGTTCACGATCGTCGCCCCCGCTTCGATCGCACGGGCCGCGACCGAGGCCTTCGTGGTGTCGATGCTCACCGGCACCAAGGAGTCTGCGGCCAGCGCGCGAACGACGGGGACGACGCGGGCGATCTCCTCGTCGGCCGGGACGGGTGCGGCACCGGGTCGGGTTGACTCACCGCCGACATCGAGCACCGCGGCACCGGCATCGCGGAGTGCCACACCGTGCGCGATCGCGGCATCGGCGTCGAGGTAGAGACCCCCGTCGGAGAAGGAATCGGGGGTCACGTTGACCACTCCCATGACCTCGCCCGTGACCGTGCCCCAGTCGAACATCAGGTCAGGCAGCGTACAGGCGCAAGGCCTTCGAACCGCTCCGCTAGAAGCGATTTCCTGGGTGTCCGATGAAGCTGATCGCCTCGGCCCGAGTGGCCGGATTGTCCTTGAACAGACCCCGGACCGCGGACGTCACCGTGAGCGATCCCGCCTTCTTCACACCCCGCATCGACATGCACAGGTGCTCGCACTGGATCAGGACGAAGACGCCCTTGGGCTTGAGCGTCTCCACCAGGGCGTCGGCGATCTGGGTGGTGAGGCGCTCCTGGACCTGGGGCCGCCGAGCGAAGCCCTCAACGAGCCGGGCGATCTTCGACAAGCCGGTGATCCGGCCGTCGTCGCCGGGGATGTACGCGACGTGGGCCATGCCGTGGAACGGGGTCAGGTGGTGCTCGCACGCGCTGAACAGCGGGATGTCACGCACCATGACCATCTCGTCGTGGTCCGCCTCGAAGGTGACGGTGAGGTGCTGGCTCGGGTCCTCGTGCAGGCCCGAGAAGATCTCCTCGTACATCGACGCGACCCGGGCCGGGGTGCGCACCAGGCCGTCGCGGGCCGGGTCCTCACCGATCGCCTCGAGGATCTCGCGCACCGCGCGTTCGATGCGGGGCTTGTCGACCGGATGGGGCCGCCCGACCTCGGGCACGGCGTGCAGCGGATTGGGATCGGTCACGGGGTGTTCCTCCCGTTCGGCGTCTGGCCGGAGGGGCCAGGGGCAGAGTGGCCCGGCGGACTGTGGTCGCTTGTGGCGACCGCACTCGGTCGGGAGCTCCCGACTCCGGTCGAGTGCGTCCATGGTTCTACGTCGCCGAGGACGGTTCGGACGTGGTCGGCCTCGAGCGTCTCGTGCTCGATGAGCGCCGCGGCGAGCCGATCGAGCGCGACACGGTTCCTCGCCAGGATCGTCCGGGCGACCTCGTGGGCCCCGTCGATGAGGACGCGGACCTCGTCGTCGATGCTCGCGGCGATCTCCTCGGAGTAGTCCGGCGTCGACGTGAAGTCCCGGCCCAGGAACACCTCACCCTGCGGATGGCCGAACCGCCTCGGACCGAGCCGCTCGCTCATGCCGAACTCGGTGACCATCTGGCGCGCGATGGTCGTCGCGCGGTCGATGTCGTTCTGGGCGCCGGTCGTCGGGTCCTCGAAGATCAGCTCTTCGGCCGACCGGCCACCGAGCAGCATCGCGAGCTCGTCGATCAGCTCGGTGCGGCGCACGAGGAATCGGTCCTCGGTCGGGAGCGTGAGCGTGTACCCGAGCGCGCGGCCGCGGGGGATGATCGAGACTTTGTGCACCGGGTCGGTGTGCGGGAGCGCATGAGCCACGAGCGCGTGCCCACCCTCGTGGTACGCGATCACCCGCTTCTCGACGTCGGAGATGAGCCGGCTGCGGCGTTCGGGGCCGGCCATCACGCGATCGATCGCCTCTTCGAGCTGATGCACGCCGATCTGGTCGAGGCCGCGGCGCCCCGCGAGCAGCGCGGCCTCATTGATGAGGTTGGCCAGGTCCGCGCCGGTGAAGCCCGGCGTTCGCCGCGCGATCACCTCGAGGTCGACGCCCGCCGCGAGCGGTTTGCCGCGCGCGTGCACCGAAAGGATCGCCTTGCGCCCCTCCAGGTCCGGGCGGTCGACGACGATCTGCCGGTCGAAGCGACCCGGGCGCAGCAACGCCGGGTCGAGGATGTCGGGGCGGTTGGTCGACGCGAGCAGGATCACGCCGACCTTGGGGTCGAACCCGTCCATCTCGACGAGGAGCTGGTTCAGCGTCTGCTCGCGCTCGTCATGGCCGCCACCGACACCCGCACCGCGGTGACGACCGACCGCGTCGATCTCGTCGACGAACACGATCGCGGGTGCCGCTTCCTTCGCCTTGGTGAAGAGGTCGCGCACGCGTGACGCGCCGACCCCCACGAACATCTCGACGAAGTCCGAGCCACTGATCGAGAAGAAGGGCACCCCGGCCTCGCCCGCCACGGCCTTGGCGAGCAGCGTCTTGCCGGTTCCTGGCGGACCGTAGAGCAGCACGCCCTTCGGGATCTTCGCGCCGAGCTCCTCGAAGCGCGCCGGCGCGGTAAGGAACTCCTTGATCTCCTCCAGCTCCTCGACCGCCTCGTCGAGACCGGCGACGTCGGCGAACGTCACCGTCGGGAGGTCCTTGCCGACCGGCTTGGCCCGCGACTTGCCGAACCCGAGGACCCCGCGCCCTCCGCCTTGAGCCTGGCTGACGAACCAGAACACGAGACCGAGGATGAGCACGAAGGGCAGCAGGCTGAGCAGGAGCGCGATCCACGGGTTCTCGGACTGGCCGTCGACCGTGAAGTCACGGACATCCGCGCGCCGGATCTCCCGGGTGAGCGTGTCGGTGTACTGGTCCGGGAATCGGGTCCGAAACTCGGTGCCGTCGGTCAG
Source organism: Acidimicrobiia bacterium (assembly GCA_017882945.1). Classification (GTDB taxonomy): domain Bacteria; phylum Actinomycetota; class Acidimicrobiia; order IMCC26256; family JAENVU01; genus Chersky-806. The sequence continues at coordinate 14,782 of JADGON010000124.1, forward strand.
GGTGCCTTCGACGACGTGGTCGGCGTCGAGCAGCTTGACGCTCCGTACCTGGTCGTGGCCCAGCCGCTGCTCGAACGCGGCCAGATTCAGGGTCTTTCGCGCGGCGCCGCGGTCGACGACTCGCGTCGCGACGAACGCCGCAACGACGACGAGGGCAATACCGAGGAAGAGGAGACGACGTCGCTGGGTCACAGGTTCCGGATCGGCCAGACGGTCGGGCTGACCAGGCTACCTGCGGATCCGGAGGCCCCGACAATGCGGGCCGGCCATGCTCTGCTACTCGGGCGGGCCCAGATACTCGACGACGTCCGGAAGGTTGCGATAGCGCTCACCGACATCGAGCCCGTAGCCGACGACGAAGTCGGGCGGGATCTGGAAGCCGACGTACTTGATGTCCAGATCCGACTTCTGCAACCCGTCCTTCACGAGCAGCGCGCAGATCTCCAGCGAGGCGGGCTGGCGGGCCGCAAGCAGGCGTCGCAGGTACGCGAGCGTCAGCCCGGAGTCGACGATGTCCTCGACGATGAGGACGTGGCGGTCGGTGAGGTCGAGGTCCAGGTCCTTGATGATGCGCACGACACCGCTGGTGCGCGTCGCCGATCCGTACGACGACACGGCCATGAAGTCGAACTCCACCGGGAGATCGATCGCGCGTGCGAGATCGCTCATGAACATGAACGCGCCCTTGAGCACCCCGACGAGCAGCGGGGGCCGCTCCGCGTAGTCCGCGGTGATCTCCTTGCCCAGCCCGAGAATGCGCTCCCGCAGCTCCTCGGCGGGAACCACCACCGCGCCCAACGGGTCCGTCACGGGCGCCACGGTACCGCCTGATGCAGCACGCCGGCCTCTCGCCACACCCGGCGTCCCCGAGAGAGCTGCGCGGCCCGGCACTCGTTGCGCGCGACCGCGAGGACCCGTTCGACCTCGGCGAGCGTCGGCGGCGGCGCGCCGAGCCATCGGCGCACGGCCCGTCGCGCCAACGCCGGATGCGCCGCCGCGAGGGTTCGCGCCGACGGTTCGTCGACCCCGGCCTCCTCGAGCAGTGCGTCCGCGAGCTCGTCGAGGAGCTCGGCTTCGGCCCGCAACACCGCGGCCTGCCGGTTGAGCACAGGAACGAGATCGCGGCGCGCGCCCTCGCACAGCGCGGGGAGCGCGTCGAGCCGCACCCAGTTCCGCCGGTGGACCCGGTCCTGGTTCGACGGGTCGACCACGGGCGTGAGACCGCGCTCGACACACACGGCGGCGACATCCGCCCGGCGCGCTCCGAGCAGCGGACGGGTGACGTGACCGCGGCGGGCCGGCATCCCCGCGAGTCCACTGGCCCCACTCCCTCGCAACAGGTTCAGCAACACGGTCTCGGCCTGGTCGTCCGCCGTGTGAGCGACGAGCACCGCGGTCGCGCCGAGGTCGGCGCGCGCCGACTCGAGCGCGGCGTAGCGAGCGTCTCTCGCTCGCGCTTCGAGGTTGCCCCCCGGCGCGACGTCCACCCGGACGCAGCGCG
>JADGON010000125.1 GCA_017882945.1 Acidimicrobiia bacterium
CCGACGACGCCTCCGATCAGCCCGAAGACTGCGGCGAACAGCACCTGACCGAAGAGGTGCGTCACCGTGAAGACCGGATGCGACCCGCTGAACAGTCCTCGTGACTCGCCGCGCGCCACCCAGATGAGGACGCGCAACGGGAGCCAGATCGCGAGGGCACCGACGCCCGCGAGCAGACCGTTCGAGAATGGCGCGCCTGGAGCGCGCCGCCCGGCGACGACTCCGGCGACGACGTAGGCCGAGAACAGGGCCAGCGCGAACAGCGGCACCCAGGCGCTGCTGTCGAAGTCGCTGATCTCGCGGTTGAGCACGGCGCGCAGCGCGGTGAGCGGCACGATGAGCAGGAGGCCAGCCAGCGCGCCCCACCCGATTGCCCGCCAGTTCAAGGTCGACACGGGTTCAGCCTGTCACGCGGGCTCGGGTGCCGGCTCATCACCGTGCGCCAGCTCCGCGACCGGGACCCGGAGCCCGTCCCTCAGCACGCGCGGGAAGACGGAGATGTCCCGGAAGATGATGATGGCGGCGAGCACGAGGTAGGCGACGCCGACGGAGATGCGCTCGAGCTCCCGGACCCCGTCGGGGAGGGCCGCACCGAGGACGAATTGCGAGAGGAAGAGGCCGAGCAGCATGCAGGCCTCCTTCACGCTGATCGAGCGGTTCGCGAGAACCGCGACGGCGAACGCGGATTGCGCGGCGGTCAGGAAGAGCTCCTCCCGCTGCAGGGCGTCCAGCGGAAGCCCGTGCAGCGTCCCCGACGAGACCGCGAAGACGATCGGGAGGCTGCCGACCAGCAGTGTCCACTGGTTGACCTTCGACGACAGGAGCGCCCCGAGCGCCGCGTTCGTGTTCAGCCGCCACGCGAACAGGCCCGCGATGAGCAGCTCCGGAGCTTCGGACGCCAGGGGGGCCAGCCACTGGACGAGCAGGAACTCGTCGATCCCGAACTGGGCTCCGGTGTGCACGAGGGCCTCGGCGAAACCCTCCGCGCTCGCGAGGATCACTCCGGCCGCGAAGACGAGCATGAAACCGACCACGATGCGGCGCTTCACCTTGGGCAAGCCCCCGATGAGCTCGGCCGGGCCCACCAGATGCGGGGTCTCCGCCGGTGCGCGCGCGATGCGTACGAGGTACGCGATGAAGAGGCTGATGAGCACGACCGAATCGAAGAGCGTCAGCGATCGCTTCAACGGAAGGGTGAGCGAGTAGATCGTCGCTACAAGCAAGAACGCGATCTCGACCGAGTGCGAGCGGTCGAGCCGGACCTCGTCGTCAACCTCTCCCTGGTAGCCACGGTCGCGGGCGATCTTGCGCATCCGCCAGGCCGCGAGCAGGACGACGAGCGACCAACCGACGCCGATGAGCAGCCGGTTCCCTCCCGTCATGTTCGCGAGGGCGAGTGGTGCGTACTTGTCGGGGTTGGTGCCGGCCTTCGAGGTGAAGACGAAGTCGACCGCGTACTCGGGGAGGACCGCGATGAGCGCGAGGACGGCGAGCGCCAGCCCGGCGGACACATCCAGCTGGAGGACCTCCGCAGCCCACGCCAGCAGGAAGGCGGCGCCCACCACCGCGAGTCCGAAGAGGATCGCCTGCACCCAGCTCTCCGGGCTGAATCCGCCGATCCGGAGGACGAGCCCGGGCACGGTGAGCGCGAACCCCGCTGCGAGTGCCGAGAGCTGGCCCCTGCGACGGTGGGGCGAATCGACGGCCATCGGCCGAATCCTACGGGCGGCCCCCCGTCACTCTCCGTCGTCCCCCTCAGGTCGGACGGAATACGCGCCGAAAGAAGGCCGTTAGAAGAGTTCTGACTTGGAGAAGCGGGTCACACATGATGGTTCTAGAGGGACTCCCGGTAAGCGGTGGCTGGCGCCAGTTCGCGGCGTGTCGTGGAGTCGACCCCGAGGTCTTTCACCCCTCCGAGGAAGACGATCCCGCGCCGGCGAAGGCGGTCTGCGCGGAGTGCCCGGTGCGAGAAGCGTGCTTGGAGCATGCACTCGCCGTACGCGAGAAGCACGGCGTGTGGGGTGGCCTCACCGAACGCGAACGTCGGCGCGTGCTGCGCCAGCGTCGTCGTTCGGCGTAGCTGCACCACCGTTCTTCGCTTCGACCGTCGAGCTGCAACCTCCCTAACGTCGCGCCGGTGACCCGACGCCGCGCCTGGTTCAAGACCGCTGTCGCGGGCACCGCACTCGCTGGAGCCGTACTCGTCGCCCTGAACGCGGTGCGCCGGCCCCGACCATCCGGACCGATCCCGGAGACCGGATTCGTCGGCCGCAACGCGCGCCTCGCGCGCCTGGGGGCCCGGACGACGGGCGGCTACGCCGTGCACCGCGCCCGGCGCGTCTTTGCCACGGCCGAGCGCCGCGAGGAGCTGGATCGGGCCCACGAGATCCGGTCGGCGGAGCAGGTGGCGACCGAGCTCGGGAACATGAAGGGCGCCCTGATGAAGCTCGGTCAGATGGTCAGCTACCTCGACGAGGGTCTGCCCGAGCATCTCCGCACCGCGCTGGCCCAGCTCCAGCACGACGCCCCGCCGATGAGTGGCGAGCTCGCGGCATCGATGATCGAGCAGGAGCTCCACTGCCATCCCGACGAGCTCTTCGCCGAATGGGACCCGGTCCCGATCGCCTCGGCCTCCATCGGCCAGGTCCACCGGGCGATCACGCGCGAGGGTGTCGCGGTCGCGGTGAAGGTGCAGTACCCGGGCGTCGGGGCGGCGATCGAGGCCGATCTCGGTAGCGTCGGGCTGCTCTTCGGCGGCCTCGGCCAGGTGTTCCCGGGGCTCGACTCGGGTCCGCTCGTCGCCGAGCTGCGGCTCCGACTGCGCGAAGAGCTCGACTACACGCGGGAGGCGCGCAACCAGCAGCGCTTCGCCGACTACTACGACGGCCACCCGTTCATCCACATCCCGAACGTGCTGCCCGCGTACTCGTCGGAGCGGGTGCTCACGACCGAGCTCGCAGAGGGGGCGCGGTTCGCCGAGGCGGAGACCTGGTCCCAGGAGGAGCGTGACCTCGCGGCCGAGACGATCTTCCGGTTCGTCTTCGGCAGCCTCTACCGGCTCCGCCTCTTCAATGGTGATCCGCACCCCGGCAACTACCTGTTCCGCTCGGGGGGACGGGTCACCTTCCTCGACTTCGGGCTGGTCACCCCATTCGGCGACGCGGAGCTGGTGGATCTCCGCGCGCTGATCGAGAGCATGGTGCTGAACCCGGACCCCATCGCGTTTCGGCACGCGGTCGAGCAGGCCCGCTTCCTCAAGCCGGGCGCGCCGATCTCGGACGCGCAGGTCGTCGACTACTTCGGCCACTTCTACGAGTACCTCCAGGACGACCGCCGTTCGACCCTCGGCCACGAGTTCGCGAGCGAGAACGTGCGTCGGGTGTTCGACGCCACCGGGCCGCACCGCGACGTCATGCGTCACGCGAACGTCCCACCGGCGTTCGTGATCGTCCAGCGGATCAACCTCGGGCTCTTCGCGGTCCTCGCTGCGCTGGGTGCCACCGCGAACTGGCGCCGACTGGCCGAGGAGTTGTGGCCGTGGGTCGAGGGTCCTCCGTCGACTGCGTTGGGCAAGCTCGAGCACGCATGGAGGCAACGGACCGGACGCGGAACGGCAGTTTGGAACCATTGGGACGAGACGCCGGACCTGTAGGCTTTCCGCACCATGGACTTCGACCTGCCGCCCGAGCTGGCGGAGCTCCAGGCGTCGGTGCGCAAGCTCGCCCAGGAGCGGGTCGCGCCCCGGGCGCGGGAGATCGATCTCACCGAGGAGTACCCCGAGGATCTCTTCGAGCTCTTCGTGGAGACGGGCCTCGCGGGGCTGTGCGTCCCCGAGGAGTACGGAGGCTCCGGCGCCGGGATCCTGGGCCTCGCGATCGCCATCGAGGAGGTCGCGAAGTACTCCAACGCGGCCGCGCTGATGCTGCTGCTCACCCGCCTGCCCACCGGGCCGCTGCTGATCGCCGGCAGCGAGGAGATGAAGCACAAGTACCTCACCCCGATCACGACCGGTGAGCAGCGGGCCGCGTTCGGGCTCTCGGAGCCGCAGGCCGGCAGCGACGTCATGGGCATGCGGACCAAGGCGGTGAAGGACGGCGACGACTGGGTCATCAGCGGGACGAAGTGCTGGATGTCCGGGGTCCGTCAGGCGGACTGGTACTGCATCTTCGCCAAGACGGGTCCGGTCGACTCCCGCGCGCATGACAGCGTCTCCGCATTCGTGGTCGAACGGGGTTGGGACGGCGTCTCGGTCGGGCGGGTCGACAAGAAGATGGGCGTCAAGGGTGTGGACACCGGCGAGCTGCTGCTCGACGAGGTCCGGGTGCCCGCGGCCAATGTCGTCGGCGACATCGGTGGGTTCCGCCTTTGCATGCTCGGCCTCAACGCGATGCGCCCGATCGTCGCGGCGCGCGGGATCGGTCTGGCCGAAGGCGCGCTCATGTACGCGGTCGAGTACGCGAAGCAGCGCCAGGCGTTCACGAAGACGATCGCGGACTTCCAGGGCATTCAATGGAAGGTCGCAGAGCTCGCCACCGAGATCGAGGCGGCGCGCCTGCTCACCTACCGCGCCGCGTGGATGGCCGATCGAGGCCAGTTCACCAAGGAGTACGTCCCGTACCTCTCGATGTGCAAGTACTACGCGACGGAGCTCGCGGTGAAGGTGAGCAACCACGCACTGCAGATGCTCGGCGCGGCGGGCTACATGCAGGACCACCCGATGGAGCTGTACTACCGGGACGCGAAGCAGCTGACGATCGTGGAGGGCACGACCCAGGTGCAGCTGGGTCTGATCGCCAAGGGTGTGCTCGATCACGACTTGTGGTGGGACTAGCGGTGAGCGCCGAGCCTTCGTTCGCCTGGCCCGACGTGCTGGCGCCGCTCTCTCGTCGGGAGGACCTCCCGCCGTTGCTCGTGGCGTCCGCGATGTCCACGATCCTGAGCGGATCGGCCACCGAAGCGCAGATTGCTGCGTTCGCCGTGTTGCTACGCGCGAAAGGCGAGACTCCGGTCGAGCTCGCGGCGCTGGTGCGCACGATGCTGGAGTTCGCAGAGTCGATCCCGATCGACCCTGAAGGGCCGTCGGGGCCGCTGGTCGACACGTGCGGCACCGGAGGGGACCGCTCGCACACCTTCAACATCTCGACGGTTGCGGCGTTGGTGATCGCCGGGTCCGGCGTGCGGGTCGCGAAGCACGGCAACCGCGCAGCCAGCTCGGCGTGCGGCTCCGCGGACCTGCTCGAAGAGCTCGGCGTCGTCATCGATCTCGGTCCGGCCGGCGTCGTCCGCTGCATCGAGGAGGCGAACATCGCGTTCTGCTTCGCACAGAGGTTCCATGCCGCCATGCGGTTCGCGGGCCCGGCCCGCAAGGAGCTCGGCATCCCGACCACCTTCAACTTCCTCGGTCCGTTGGCAAACCCGGCCCGGGTGACCCGCCAGGTCGTCGGGGTCTCCGATCCCGCGATGGCGGACCGGGTCATCGGGACCCTGTCCGAGCTCGGCGCGCGCCACGCGATGGTGTTCTTCGGGCATGACGGTCTCGACGAGCTCACGACAACCGATCTCTCGACCGTCCGTGAGCTGCGAGATGGCGAGATCCATCGGACCGTCCTCGATCCGCTCGACCTCGGCATCGCGCGTGCCGGCGCCGAGCAGCTTCGGGGCGGGAGCCCGGCCGAGAACGCCCGGATCACCCGGCGGGTGCTCGATGGGGAGAAGGGTGCCGTGCGCGATGTGGTCGTCCTGAACGCGGCCGCCGCGCTGGTGGTGGCCGATGTGGCCACGGATATCGTGACCGGCGTCGAGATTGCGGCGAACGCCATCGACACCGGCCAGGCGGCCGGGACGTTGGAGCGTTTCGTCGCGGTCAGCCGGTCGGCACGTGAGGCGGAGGCAGGGTAGGGATGGCGAGCGCTCTGCAGTGTCCCGCGTGCGGGTTCAAGCACCGTCTGTCCGCGCTCACCGGCGATCCCATCTTCGCGTGCGAGCAGTGCGGACGGTTGCTGAAGACTCCGGCCGAGTATCGACGTCCGGAGCCGTCCGGACCCGTCGAAGCGCCCCGCCCGGCTCCCAGCGGCCGGGTGCAGCGCGGTGGCTCGGCCACGCGCGACCAGACCTCGGTGATCCCGACCCCATTCGCCGCGGCCCCCCCGTCCGGGGAAGCCGCGCCATCCGCGCCACGCGCGCCGCGTCGTCCGCCCCGCGCCGCCGCGACGTTGACCATCCCGTTGCAGATCCTCGGCTGGGTGGTCGCGGTCCTGCTCGGCGGCATCATCGCGCGGTACTTCGGCAAGTTCACCGGCCTGCTCACGGGTAACTCGGTCATCGACATCCTCACCGGCACCGGCTGGAGCCGGTACTTCCGCGTGTTCGCACTCATACCGTTCTGGGCGTTGTTCTCGGCCGTTCTGATGACCGCGTTCGTGGAAGGCGCGCGCTGGTGGCAGTCCCGCAGGGGAGCGCCTCGGTCGCCCCGGCCGGCGGCCCGTCGGATGCCGGCGGTCACGGCGAACCCGCGCGCGCCGAGCGCGACCCCGAAGCCGCGGACTCCCGCACCCAAGCCGACCGCGGCGGAGTCGCGTTCACCCTCCGGGGCGGCGGCCGCTCCACGGGCGCGGCGGATCCCGAAGCGCGACATCTCCTCTTAGCCGGGGAGCGGACGCGCTCGATCCGCGGTGACCTCCCGGTCGATCCAGCGGGCGACGACCAGGAGCTCGTCCAACCGGTGTCGCTCGAGGGTGAGCGCCGGCGTGGTGCCGGCCTCGTCGTCGACGCGCAGGATGCCGTTCTCGAGCTCGACGATTCCCGTCGCGGTCAGATAGCGCAGCGTCCCGGAGGTGCGCAGCGACGTGAGCAGCGCGTGGTGCCGGAGCGCCTGCCCGAGTGCGTCGAGCTGGTCGCGCGCGATGGCCGCGTCCTCGTACTGCTCGGCGCCGATCAGCGCTTCGAGCCGGCGCGCGAGCGGCTCGAGGAGCAGGTCGGGCTCACCACCGAGCCCGCGGGACACCGCGGTGACGGTGTGCTCGTACTCCGCCTCGGGTGTGAGGCCGACACAGGGGCAACGCGGCGACGCGGGTGAGGCCGGGCACGGGGTGGCGGGTCGCGCTTCGATCCGTCGACCGAGACGGGTGGTGCAGCGCCGCAGGGGCACCGCCGACTCGATCGCGGCGCGCACCGCATCTGCCTCGCCGGCCGTCCGGAGCGGGCCGAAGTACTGCGTGCCGTCATCGCGGACGTCCCGGACCACGGCCAGGCGTGGGAAGCGTTCGCCGAGGGTGAGCTTCAGGTAGACGTACGCGCGCCAACCCTTCCCGTTCCGGTTGAAGCGGGGCTCGAGCTCCTGGACGAGCCGTGCTTCGCGCACCGATGCTTCGAGGTCGTCGGTGCACTCGATCCAGTCGATCGCCTCGGTCTCGCGCAACAGCTGGGGGACCTTGCGCCGGTCGCCATGGAAGTGGGCGCGGACCCTGGCGCGAAGGTTCGTGGCCCGCCCGACGAAGAGCACCTGCCCGGTGCGGTCGCGGAAGCGGTACACGCCGGGCCCGCGGGGGAGGCGCGCCGTGAGTCGGAGCTTGCTCATCGAGGCATGCGCGCGGAGCTTCGACAATGTGAGCAGGTCGTCAAGAGCGGAGACCCCCAGCGTGCCGGCGCGTTCCAGCAGCGCGTGGAACACCTCGGCGGTCGCGTCGGCGTCAGCCATCGCGCGGTGACACGGCTGGACGGACACGCGCAGGTGGTTTGCCAGGGTGCCGAGCTTGAGGTCGGGGACGTCGTCGCGAAGGAGGCGGCGCGAGATGCCGAGCGTGTCGACCCGGGGGTTCTCGAGTCGCGAGCCGCCGCGGCGCATGAGTGCCGCATCGAGGAAGCCGGTGTCGAAGTGGAAGTTGTGGCCGACGAGCACCGCGGTCCCGATGAACTCGAGCAGGGCGGGAAGGATCTCCTCGATGCGGGGCGCGGGGAGCACCATGGCTTGGGTGATGCCGGTGATCACGGTGATGTACGGCGGGATCGGCACGCCCGGGTTCACGAGCGTCTCGAAGTGGCCGAGACACTCGCCGCCCCGGTACTTCGCCGCGCCGATCTCGGTGATCGAATCCCGCCCGGGGTCGGTACCCGTGGTCTCGAGGTCCAGCATGACGAACGTGACCTGCGCGAGCGGAGTGTCGAGGTCGTCGAAGCGGAGCGGGTTCGCCGGGGCAGTCAGCACGCGCCCGTACGCTAGCGAACATCTGTTCGGCCCGGGAGGATCTCGGCCCCGGTTCGGACGATCGCCACAATGGACCCGTCGGTATGATCGGCCCGATGGTCGCTGGCGGGCTCGACGGACAGCTGCGGTGCTCGGCGTGCGGGAACCTCACGCGCTTCGACGTGACGGTGAGCCGGCGGGTCAAGGAGTTCCGCCACTTCACCGTCGGCGGGGACCTCGCGGTCGAGAGCAGCGAGATCCTCGACGAGCAGGTCGAACAGGTGGAGTGCCGCTGGTGTGGCGCCAGTGGCGAGGCGATCGTCGCGCGCTCCGGAACCGGGGCCGAGCCCGATGCCGGCGCGGCGTGACCTGGGAGAGCTACTCGCCGAGCAGCTGCACGACCAGCTTGCGGGTCCGGGGCCGGTCGTCGAAGTCGACGCAGACGATCTTCTGCCAGACCCCGAGGAGCAGCTCACCGCCGGCCATCGGCACTGTCACGGAGGGGCCGATGAGCGCAGCCCGGGCGTGGCTGTGGCCGTTCGTGTCGGCATTCCGCTCGTTGTGCTCCCAGCGGTTGTCTTCCGGGGCGATCCGCTCCAGCACTGCATTCAGGTCGGCATTGCAGCCGGGTTCGCACTCGATGGTGGTCATGCCACAGGTGGAGTGGGCGACGAACACGGTGCAGAGCCCGTCCCGGATGCCCGCATTGTCGATCGCCTTCTGCGCCTGCGCGGTGACATCGATGACCTCACCGTGGCCTTGCGTGTCGAGCGAGAGCTCCTCATACCGTGCCTGCATGACCCCCCAGTCGATGAAGCGCGTCCAGGCCCAACGCCGGTCGCGCGAGATCGGCCATCTTAGGAAGATCGGGTCGCGATGAGCGATCCCGTGGTCCCCCCGCTGCCGGAAGCGCTGCTCGGGCCGCTTCTGGACGCGGCCGGAGAGGTGCTCAGGGCGCTGGAGGCCGAGGAGGTTCCGACGTCACTGCGCCAGCTTCGCGGCTTTCATGCCCGCGCCCTGGCCCGGGGTGCCGCCCGCCAGCAGCTGCGCAGTGCCATGGACTCCGACGAGGGGTTCCGCAGGCGCGTCGTCGACAGCTTCCTGGATCGACCGGA
>JADGON010000126.1 GCA_017882945.1 Acidimicrobiia bacterium
AAAAGTGGGAATTGAGCCCCTTCGCTCGGACATGACCGAATGAGATACGACAAGAAGGTGGAAAAGGAACCGGCGATATTTGCGCGAATTACTCAAAGACGCCGGGACCTGTCGGCACGCAACAAACACCCCTGAGCACCGCGCAATGTTCTGGAATACATTCCGCGCCGTCCAGGGAAGGGCGGGCCATGAAACAGCAGCACCGAACGCGGGGATCCTCGCGGATCTTCGCCATGTTGGGCGTTGTCGCGCTGGCGGCGACGCTGAGTCCGGCGGTCGCCGCCGACGCGAGCATTCGCGGTCATCACGGGGTTCGCGCGCCGCGAGATGCGCGTCCCGCGCCGGGCGTTCATCTTCCGACGAAGGCTCCGACCCGTGCGCCGTCCCGGCCGGTTGACCGCCTCGACGGGGTCGTGTCGGAGGTCGATCCACTCGGCCCGCAGTCGCCCGGATCGGCCGGGCCCCCAACCACCTCACCCGTCGCCGCGGCTTCCGCGACCCTTCTCGCCGCAGTCGCGGACTCCACTCCTCCGAGCGCGCCCACGCAGCTCAGCGCGCAGGCGCAGTCACTCTCGACGATCACCGCGAGCTGGACCCCGGCCCAGGACCCGGAGTCGGGGATCAGCTCGTACGTCTTCGCCGTGGGCACCAACAGCTCCGGTAACGGAACCTCGCTGGCGAACGTGCGCTGGTGGCAGGTCACGTACGCCACGAGCATCTCGGTCAACCTCTCGCTCGACCCGAGCCTGACGTACTACGTCTCGGTCTACGCGGTGAACGGCGCCGGACTGTCCAGCCCGTTCGCCACCAGCAGCGGGGTGCGACCCACCGCTCCGGTGCTCGGCCAGCCCGGCAACGTGATGCAGCTGCGGTTCGCGGCGACGGGCCTTGACGCGAGCGGGAACGCCACCACGGGTTGGACTGCTGATCAGACCGCGGTGATGAGCTCGTTCTTTACGAAGATGTACCCGCTTCTCGTGCAGCTGTACGGACCTCCGGCGGACAGCTACACGGTCACGGTGGTGCGCGACCTGAAGTACACGGGCAGCAACATCTTCATCCCGTCACTCGACGAGATCCACATGGCGGACGGCTTCTTCCCGCAGCTGTTCACCCACGAGCTCGTCCACGCGTTTCGCAACGACCATCTGCTGTCGAGCGATCAGAACTGGGCGTTCGACGCGACGCTCTCCGGGTTCGAGGAGAGCTTCGCCCAGGCGGTCAGCTACGACGCGATGAACCTCTACGTCGCGGCCTATCCCAATGACGCGATCGTTGCGGGCAACACGCTGTGGGGGTCGAGCAACGACTGGGACTACGACTTCCAGAACGTCCCCGAGCTGCGCGGGACGGACTTCTGGAGCGACGGTGGAGGCACCGGTCTTTACTGACTCAAGTACGAGATGGGTGCCGCCGCGATCAGGAAGATCGAGATCGAGTCACCCGGCTTCTACCAGCGCTTCAACGCGGAGTACTACCGGCGCATCAACGCGAATCCGCAGACGGTGCGATCGAGCCGCGCGCTCATCGTCGACATCATCCAGACCCTGGTGCCGCAGATCGAAGGCACGCCCGCGAGCACCTGGGTGGACCGCCAGAACATCTTCTACGCGCAGAACGTCTACGGCGAGAAGATCTTCCACCGGATCCAGGACTATCCGACGACGGACCTGTTCGCGTTCCAGGACCTGTACTTCCTGGACACCATGTCCTGCGGCAGCGAATGGGCCTGCTGGGACGGCCAGCAATGGCACTACCACCACCTGAACGGCGCCCAGGGGACCGGAAAGCTCCTCGACGCGGACGGCAACATCGTCTGGTCCGGCAGCCTGCTGATCCAACCCACGCAGAACCCGTCTGACGGGTACTTCGCGTTCGGCTACGCGCGCAAGGGCCTCACCACGGCGTCGACCCTGCAGCCGTGGCCCGGCGGCAGCACCGACGACTACGTGATGAACCTGAACGCGCTCGGGCTGTACCGGTTCGAGAGCACGTTCACCGATCCCGCGACACAGGTCTCGACGACCAACAGCATCTACCGCGTGATGGGGTCGCAGCTGACGAACAACTTCAACGGTGTGTGGGGAGGCGTCCTCGGCCACAAGAACGGGACGATCTATCTCAACCACGAGGGCTACCCCTCGGAGCCGGGCATCCCCGTCAGCCACGGCGCGTTCGCCGGGTCCCGCACCTGGACCGGAATCGCGAACGCGCGCACGGGTGGCCGGGACTCGGTGCCCGGCCGCGTGTTCGCCACGTTCGTCGACAGCGACACCGGCGCGACGTATCACGCCCAGCGCAACATCGACTACGGCAGCGCGAACGGCAACCAGATGTTCCTGTTCGACTTCAGCGGGAGCACCTCGACCGATCCCACCGCGCCGACCGTGACGCTGTCGGCTCCGAGTGCCGGAGCCACCGTCTCCGGGACCGTGACGGTCAGCGCCACCGCGTCCAGCAGCTCCGGCGTCGCGAAGGTCGAGTTCTACCTCGACACCACCACCTTGATCGGCACATCCACGGCGAGCCCGTACTCGGTGAGCTGGAGCTCGAGCGCCCTCGTCCCGGGCAGCACGCACACGCTCACGGCCCGAGCCTTCGGTGGCGACGGTGAGATCTCGAGCTCACCGCCGACGACCGTCACGGTCAAGGACACCATCGCACCGACGGTCTCGATCAGCAGCCCGACGAGCGGGGCCAGGGTCTCGGGTTCAGTGACGATCACCGCAGCCGCGGCGGACAACGTCGGCGTCGCCAAGGTCGAGTTCTCCGTCGACGGCAAGCTGCTCGCCACGGATACGTCGGGACCCTTCACCGCCGCGTGGAACGCCAACGCGGCGACGCTTGCGGCGCACACGCTCACGGCGAAGGCGTACGACCAGGCGGGAAACACGCAGACCGCTACGGTGTCGGTCACGGTGACGGACACGACGGCTCCGACCGTCGCGATCACGAAACCGGTGACCGGGACATCCGTGAGTCGAAGTACGAACGTTGCCATCACCGCGTCGGCCGCCGATAACCGCGGCGTCGCCCGGGTCCAGTTCTACGTCAACAACGTGCTCAAGTGCACCGACTCGACGAGCCCGTACTCGTGCATCTGGTCGGTTCCCTCGACCCGGAACGCGTCGTACGCGATCCGCGTGCGGGCGACGGATGCCAGCGGCAACTTCGCGGAGGCGACGGCCGCGGTCACCGCCCGGTAGCGCCTAGGACTTCTGGATGCTGAAGACCTGGCCGGTGGTCCAGTCGCCGACGAGGAGGGATCCGTCCGTGCGGAGCAACACGGGCCCGGGGCTCTTGAAGCCGGTCAGGAACGGTTCGGCGGCGCCGGTCGCTCGCGAGCCGTCGGCCGTGAGCGGCACGCGCAACACCGTGGCCTTGGTCCACTCCGCGACCACGGCTGACGTACCGACCGCGGGGCCGAGCTGGCCCGTCACGATCGCGAGACCGCTCGCTGCCGCGTGCTTGTCCAGCACCGCGATCGGCTTCGCCACGCCCGTGCACGCCCTCCCGCCTTGCCCGTAGCAACCAGGGAAGCCCCACGACTGCCCGCGCCGGACCATCGAGAGCCAGTCGCCCGGCGTCTTGGTGCCGAGCTTGTCGCGCTGGTTCATGGTGACGAAGAGCTTGCTCGTGCCGGGGAAGTACGCGAGACCGATCGGCGCGCGGATCCCCTTGGCTTCGATGCGCAGGTCGGTGCCGTCGGGCTTGAACGAGACCACCGCAGCCGACCACTGCACCTTCGGCGTGCACGCGTCGCACGGTGCGGAGATGCCGAGCATGATCCGGCCATCGGGGGAGAGGGCCAGCCCGTTGTTCTCGCCGACGTTCGCCGGGAACGAGACGACCGTCCGTTGCGTCGCGAACGTGGCCCCGTTGAAGTCGCGGTACATCTCGACCCTTTCGTTGGACGAGACGTAGAGGGAGCTCTGATACCAGAGCAGGCCGAGCGGGGTGTGGAGCGAGGAGATGACCCGCACGGGCGGCCCGCCCGACTGCGAGAGGAGAAAGACGCCGTCGTCGCCGCGGTCTTCGTACGCCGCAGTCGCGGCCCAGAGCCGGCCCTCGGGGTCCGTTGTCAGTGCCGCGACGTGCGCGAGCCCGGTCGTGTACACCGAGGCCGCCAGCCCGTTCGGCCCGCGTAGCCCGGCGCCGATGCTGACGAGGTTCGTCGGCGCGGCCGTGGCGCGCGAGGTGCTCGAGCTCGAGGCTCCGCTCGCACAGCTCGCGCCGAGCAGCACGACGACCACGAGGGTTGCGATGCGACGCGCCATTGGTCGAAGCACTCCTTGGATGATCCCGGCCAACGACGCGACTCCCGGGAGGGGGAGCCCGGGAGTCGCGTCATTGGCGGTTGGGGGCTCGCGGCAGGGGTCCGCGAGCTCTTCTCACATGTTCGGGCAGTTGGCGGCGTGGCCGGAGCCGGCCGCCGGTGCGGTCGATCCCGCCGCCGGGGCGGTCGTCGAGCCGGACGTCGACGAGGACGAGCTCGGCGTCTTGGTCGACGTCGAGCTGTCGGCCGCGTAGGCGGCCGCGCCGCCTCCGCCGATGACTGCGGCGGTGGCTACCGCCAGGACCGCCAGGGTGGGACGAAGCTTCATGTGGGTACCTCCTCTCGCTCTCTTCGGGGAGCCACCACTCAAACCGTCCGGCGTAAGGCCACCTTCGGAGGCGCGTAAGAACCGTCCAAGTCTTCGAGTGTGGCGCCCGGGTGCTCTGGGCGAGCGCATTGGCCGGTGAAGGCCGCGACTCGCTACGTTCCAGCGATGATCGTGGTGGTCGCAGCACTCAAGGGTGGCGTCGGCAAGACGACGACGTCGGTGTACCTGTCAGCACTGGCCGCATCGAGCCGCCGCGAGGCGACCCTGGTCGACTCCGACCCGCAGGCCAGCGCGGCCGACTGGGTCGAGAACGCCGAGGACGACGCCTTCGAGCGCGTCACGCTCGTCGAGGCGCCGACCGAGCGGATGCTGACCAAGGCCCTCGACCGCATCGGAGACGAGGACACCGCCGTCGTCGACACCCCGCCGGGCAACGAGCGCCTGCTGGCGAAGGCGATCGACGCAGCCGATGCGATCATCATCCCGACGCGCATCGGCGGGGTCGAGACGGCCCGTGTCGAAGCGGTGTTGGAGCTGGTTCCGCGCCGGAAGCCGGTCGGGCTGGTGATCTGCTCGGCTCGCACGTACACGCGCGACTACCAGGACGTCGTCGCCGCGTGGGTGGAAGCGGGCGTGCCGGTCTGGGGGAGCGTGCCCGAGCGCGTGGCGATCGCGGCGGGCCCCGAGGAATACCTCTCCTTCGACGGACTCGAGTCCTACCGCTCGGTCTGGCGCCGCGCGCAGCGCGCGGTCCGCGAGGGGTAGCGAGTCCCCTGCCGGTCTCCGCCGGTGCGGGGGAGTGGCACGAGTACGCGATCTTCCCCGGGTGACCGCGTCGACATTGCGGGTCTTCGCGACCACGCGTGCCCCGCTCTGACTTCGGGAATCGTTCTTATTCCTACATTCACGGTCGGGCCGGAATGCTGTGGCGTACACTCCGAACGTGCCTACGGCCCGGCGGAGCGAACCATTGCCTCGAGGGTTGCGCGAGACGGTGCTGACCCGGCTGCGACGGGCGAACCAGCGGCTCACGAGCAACCGCGAGGCGCTGCTCGAAGTCCTCGCGCGCTCCGGCACCGGTCCCCTCACGATCCCCGAGATCCTGGCGGTCCGGCCGGACCTCGCAGTGAGCAGCGTCTACCGCAACCTGGTCGTGCTCGAGCAGGCCGACGTCGTCCACCGGGTCGTCGCGCAGGGCGGCTTCGCGCACTACGAGCTGGTCGAAGAGCTCACGGAGCACCACCACCACGTCGTGTGCTCGAACTGCGGAGCAGTCGAAGACGTTCCCGCCACGGCGACGATCGAGCGGTCCGTGCGCGAGGCCGCGCGCCAGATCGCGCGACGGACCGGGTTCAAGACCCAGCGACACCGACTCGACCTGTTCGGCCTCTGCCAACGCTGCGCCTGAACCTCAGACACCCGTTCCCGGACTAGTGGCCGGGGCCGGCCAGGAGGTTGGCGATGTTGGCGCGGCGCAGGCCGGTCATGCCGGCGGTGATCGCGAACACCGCGCCGGCGACGAGCACGATCGCGCCACCGGGAGCCAGGGCCCAGAGCCGGGCGGCGGCCAGGCCGACGATCACCGAGAAGATGCCCACGCACACCGCGACGGCGACCGTGGAGCGGAACGAGCGCGCCAGCAACCGGCCCGACGCGACCGGCAGGACCATGAGCGCGGCGACGAGGAGTGTGCCGACGACCTGGGTCGCGGCGACGATCGTGATGGCCGCGAGCAGGACCAACAGCCCGTTGAGGAGGTTTACGGGCAAGCCCGACACGCGCGCCGCCTCTTCGTCGACGACGATCGCGAACATCGCACGGCCGGTGACTGCGACGCTCACCACGATGACGGCACCCAGCCCGACCACGAGCCACACGTCGTTCGGGGTCACCGTGAGGATCGATCCGAACAGATACGGCAGCACGTTGACGCTGCGACCCTCCGCGGTGGCACGGCTCGCGATCACCGCACCCGCCGCGATGCCCCCGTAGAAGAACAGCGCGAGCACCAGGTCCCCGGAGGCCTTGCCGCGCACCCGGAGGTACTCGAGCGCGAGCGCGCCCACCGCGGTGACGATGAGCGCCGCCCACAACGGTGAGAACGCGAGGAGCAGGCCGACCGCCACTCCGGCGAAGGCGAGATGGCCCAGGCCGTCGCCCAGCAGCGAGAGCTGCTTCTCGACGAGGAACGCGCCGATGAGTGGGGCGC
>JADGON010000460.1 GCA_017882945.1 Acidimicrobiia bacterium
CGAGCATCGACGCCGTGTTCGCCAACACGTTCGTCTACAACCGCATCTATCGGCGCACGATCGTCCCGGTCGGCGAGATGTCCGGCTCGCCCGCGCCGAGTGCGGTGGTCCGCTTCCGCGACCTCACTGTGGCCTATGGCGCCCCCGGCATCTCGTGGTGGGACTGGGCGTGGGTCACCGACACGCACCTGTGGGGGCCGCTCAGCTCGCTCCTCACCGCGCCCAGCCGCTTCCACGGGCCGGACACGACGTGGCCCGACCTGCGCGAGGGCAGTCGCGGCGACGACGTGCTCTGGCTCCAGGAGCATCTCGCCCGTGCGATCCCGGGTCAGCGGATGACGGGCCTCTTCGCGGGTCAGACCCGCAGCGACCTCGAGTCCTTCCAGCACAGCCGCGGGCTCGCCGAGACCGGCCGCACCGACGCCGCGACCTGGAACGCGCTGCTCGCGCTCGCGCCTGTGGAGGCCCACTGGCGGGCGCCGGGCGACGGGCCGCTCGACCGCGCCGCGGCGATGGGCCCGAGAAGCTCAACCCGCGCGCCTTCGCGGCCGATGACATCTGGGTGATCGACCTCGATCAAGCCATGCGCACGCTTGTCGCGCGCGAGGGCTCGGATCTACACCTCAAGGCCGGTGCAGTGCCGATGGCACGCATCGACGGCGAGCTTGCGCCATTGGACCCGGCGCTCGCGCCGGTTGCCCCCGGTGAGCTCGAGGAGCTGGTCGCCCAGATGGTCGGCGGTGGAGCTCGCCTCGAAGAGTTCCACGAGCGTCATGAGATCGACCTCTCGCGCGAGCTCGCGGGGGTCGCGCGCTTTCGCATCAACGCCCGCCGCCAGCGCGGCGGCGTTGCCCTCGTCATCCGCGCGATCCCGCATCACATCCGTACGATCGAGGAGCTTGCGCTGCCGCCGGTGATCGCGACGATGGCAACTGAGCCCCGCGGGATCATCCTCGTCACCGGCACCACCGGCTCGGGCAAGTCGACGACGCTCGCGGCGATGATCAACCACATCAACGTGACGCGCGCGGCCAACATCGTGACGATCGAGGATCCGATCGAGTTCGTGCACGAGGATCGCCGCTCGATCATCGGCCAGCGCGAGGTCGGCGTCGACACGCTCTCCTTCAAGGACGCGCTGCGCCGCGTCCTGCGCCAGGACCCAGACGTGATCCTGATCGGCGAGATGCGCGACGAGGAAACGGTGCAGACCGCGATGTCGGCTGCCGAGACAGGCCACCTCGTGCTGTCGACGATCCACACGCTCGACGCGTCCGAGTCGATCAACCGCATGCTCGAGTTCTTCCCGCCCAACCACCACCAGCAGGTGCGCTCGATGCTCGCGAGCACGCTGCGGGGGATCATCTCGCAGCGGCTCGTCCCAGCCGTCGACGGGGGACGCGTGGCGGTCTGTGAGATTCTGCGGATGACCGGGCGGGCGCGGGACAAGATCCTCAAGCCGGGCGACACGATCGACCTCGCCTCCGTGATCTCGGACGGCGCCTACGACGGCATGCAATCGTTCGATCAGGCCCTCTACACGCACGTCAAGTCCGGGCGCGTCTCGGTCGAGGACGCGAAGGCCGCAGCCACAAGCCCCCACGACTTCAAGCTGCTGCTCGAGGCGGAGGGCCGCCGCGGCACGACGATGGACGACGTGCCGATGGCGGTCGACGAGGACGAAGACGATGACGCACAGCCGCCCGCAGCCGCCAGCTTTCGCACCACGATGGACGACGTCCCCCACGCCGCCTAGGGGCTTGCGGGGCGTCGCCGGCCGCAGCCGGCGACGGCGACGCCCGCGCATCGGGCTCAGTGGGTGCTGATCGGGGCCGGGACGCCGAGGAAGAAGTTCGGCGTCAGCTGTGTGGTCGAGGGGTCGGCTCCGAGCGTCCAGATCCCGGTGTTGACACCGAAGATCACGTTGAAGCGAACGATCGTGCCGGTGATCGGCGCCGGTGCCAGCGGCAGCAGGTTCGGCGGACCCGGCGGCAGCCCGGCCGCGACAAGCACGCCCGTCGTCTGCGAGTCGACCGCCGCCGCGAAGTCGGCGTCACCGTCGACGTTGTCGTCGGCCAGCACGTTCCACTCAACGACATTGCCGTTCAGATCGCCGATGAAGTGCTGATGGATCGTCACGCCCGCGAGGCCGTTGCCGATCGCGATGTTGTTGCGGACCGTGTTGCTGTAGACCCCCGCGAACGGCGCTCCGCCGCCCATTAGGATCCCAGCGCCCTGGCCGAGCACGCCGTTGTAGTTGGCGGTGTTGCCGACGATCAGGTTGTCGAATACGCCGGCGGCGCCGGTCGGCTGCCCGTTGGCCGGGTTGACGGCGGCCGGGTTGTGACCGGCAAGCGTGATCCCGCAGTCGTACTGGTTGTGGATCGCCTGGTTGGCGCTGATGACGTTCCCGGACGTTGGCCCGAACTCGTCGGTCATCAGGATCCCGCCCGCGTTGTTGGCGATGTAGTTGTGCGAGACCGTCGAGTCGGTGACCGCCACGAGGTGGATCGTCTCGCCGCAGTCGCCGGGGGCGTTGGGAGTCGAGAAGCACTGCCCGGCGGTCGTGCCGAAGCCGGTGTCGTTGCCGGTCAGGGTGTTGCCGGAGATCGTCACGTCGCTGAC
>JADGON010000127.1 GCA_017882945.1 Acidimicrobiia bacterium
CGAGCCTGCTTGCGTCGCCCGACGCCCCCGACACCCCGCAGCTCGCCGCGGCGGCGTTCGATCCCGTCGTCGGCGACGTGGAGGCCCTCGCGGCGCGCATCCGGTCCCTGCGCGATGGCGGGAGTCGTGTCGTCATCGCGACGGAGGGCACCGGCTCGGCCTCCCGGCTGCGCGATGTGCTCGCCGGCGAAGGCGTGCAGGCGCCGATCACCGACACGCCGAGCCTCGAGCCGGGAACCCTCTCGATCGTCGTCGCCCCGCTCGAGCGCGGGGTCGTCGTGCCGGGCGCGTCGCTCGCGCTCATCGCCGAAGCCGACCTCACCGGACGGCGGCGGGTCCACCGGCGCCCGCGTGAGGCGCGCAAGGCAGTCGACTACTACGAGGACCTCAAGCCCGGGGACTTCGTCGTGCACCAGGTGCACGGCGTCGGGCGGTACGAAGGCATGGTCGCGAGAGGCATTGGTGGCGTCGAGCGTGACTACCTGCTCCTCGCGTACCGCGGTGGCGACAAGCTCTACGTGCCGACGGACCAGGTCGGCGCGATCCGGCGGTACACCGGAGGCGACTCGCCGTCGCTCAGCAAGATGGGCGGCACCGAGTGGCAGAAGACGCGCAGCAAGGTCCGCAGCGCGGTGCAGGAGGTCGCGGCCGAGCTGGTGATCCTGTACCGGCGCCGCCTCGCCGCACCCGGCTTCGCGTTCTCGTCCGATACGCCCTGGCAGCGCGAGATGGAGGACGCGTTCCCCTACGAGGAGACCCCGGACCAGCTCCAGGCGATCGTCGAGGTCAAGGCGGACATGGAGCGCGAGGTCCCGATGGACCGGCTCATCTGTGGCGACGTCGGCTACGGGAAGACCGAGGTCGCGATGCGCGCGGCGTTCAAGGCGGTGCAGGACGGCAAGCAGGTCGTCGTGCTCGCGCCCACCACCCTGCTCGCGAACCAGCACGGGCAGACGTTTCGCGAGCGGTTCAGCGGCTACCCCGTGCGGGTCGACGTGATCAGTCGCTTCCTCACCCAGAAGGAGCAGAACGCCGTCGTGAGGGACGTCGCCAGTGGCGCGGTCGACGTGATCATCGGGACGCACCGCCTCCTCTCGGACGATGTCGTGCTGAAGGACCTGGGTCTGCTCGTGATCGACGAGGAGCAGCGCTTCGGCGTGCAGCACAAGGAGAAGATCAAGCGCCTGCGTGCCAATGTCGACGTGCTCACCCTCACTGCGACGCCGATCCCACGCACGCTCGAGATGAGCCTCACCGGGATCCGCGACCTCTCGCTCGTGCAGACCCCGCCCGAGGAGCGCCAGCCGATCCTCACGTACGTCGGCGAGTACGACGAGCGCGCGGTGTCCGAAGCGATCCGACGCGAGCTGCTGCGTGAGGGACAGGTCTTCTACGTGCACAACCGCGTGCAGGACATCGAGCACGTCTCCGCGCAGGTTCGAGAGCTCGTGCCGGGTGCGCGCGTCGCGATCGCGCACGGTCAGATGGACGAGAGCCGGCTCGAGCGGGTCGTGCTCGACTTCGCGGCGCGCGACTACGACGTGCTCGTGTGCACGACGATCATCGAGAGCGGGCTGGACATGCCGACGGTGAACACCATGGTCGTGGACCGCGCGGATCTGCTCGGGCTCGCGCAGCTCTACCAGCTCCGCGGCCGGGTGGGGCGCCGCGGGCAGCGCGCGTACGCGTACCTTCTCCACCCGGCCGATCGGGTGCTGAGCGAGGAGGCCTACGAGCGGCTGAAGGCGATCGGCGAGTTCACCGACCTCGGATCGGGCTTCAAGCTCGCGATGCGCGACCTCGAGATCCGCGGTGCGGGCAACTTGCTCGGCGGCGCGCAGAGCGGCCACATCGCGGCGGTCGGGTTCGACCTCTACTGCGAGCTCGTGACCGAGGCCGTCAGCGAGCTCAAGGGTGAGACGCCCGTCGAGCCGTTCGAGGTGGTGATCGACGTGCCTGTGGATGCCCACCTCCCTCGCGACTACGTGAGCAGGGACGACGTGCGCATGGAGGCCTACCGCCGGCTCGCGGCCGTCACCGACGAGACCGATGTCGAGGACATCAGATCCGAGTGGCTCGACCGGTACGGCCCGCTCCCGCCCGCCGCAGAGGCGCTCCTCGCGGTGGCCCGGCTCCGGGCCGAGAGCGTGCGCATCCGGGCGACGAGCGTGTCGGTCCAGAAGGGGGTGGCCCGGATCGAGGGGCTCACCCTGAAGGAGAGCCAGAAGGTCCGGCTCCGCCGGCTCGTACCGAAGGCCTCGGCCAAGGACGACGGCGAGGTCGTGGTGCCGTTGGGTGTGGCGCCGGAGGCGGTCGCCGAGACCCTGCTGGCGCTGCTCCGAGAGCTCATTCCTCCCGCGACGGCTGCGACCGGGGCGTCGGTCGCGCCCGAGCCCTGATGACCCGGGCGCGGGCCGGTAGAGTCCCGGGTTCTGTGAAACGCACCCTCGCGCTCCTCGTCGCGGTGGCCAGCGCGGCCGTCGTGCTCTCCGGTTGTGGCAGCGCCGGCGACCCCCCGGCCGCGAAGGTCGGCTCCAGCACGATCAGCCGCAGCACGGTCGAGGACCAGCTGCAGATGATCTCGCAGAGCAAGGCGATCTCGAAGAGCCTCGAGAGCCGGTTCGGCGGTGCCGTACCCGCCTCCGGAGGCTCGGTCAACGCGAAGCTCGGGGCGTTCTGGGTCAGCCTGCTGGTCAATCAGGCGGTCGCCGACCAGATCTTCGCCCGCCGTCACCTGACCGTCACCGCGAAGGACCGCGCGCAGGCGAAAGCCGCGCTCGTCGGCCTCTTCGCAGACGCCGCGACGTTCGGGAAGCTCCCGCGCTCGTACCGCGAGGCGGTGCTTCGGAGCCAGGCCCGCTACGAAGCGGTGCGGGCGAGCCTCCCGAAGCCGGCCCCGGCCACCGACGCCCAGCTCCAACAGCTGCTCGACCAGACCAGGCAGACCGCCTGTCCGAGTGGGAAGGTCGTCGCGCACATCCTGGTCAAGACCAAGGACGAGGCCGACGCGGTTGAGGCCGCGCTGGCACAGGGTGCCGACTTCGCGACGCTCGCCAGGCAGAAGTCCACGGACACCGGCTCCGCGGCGACCAACGGCCTCATTGCCTGCACCGACACCGACCAGTACAGCCAGTTCCCGGTCGAGCTGCGTACCGCCGTGGGAGCGTTGGCCATCGGAGCCATCTCGGCGCCGTTCCAGTCGCAGTTCGGCTGGCACGTCGTCAAGCTCGAGGCGTGGGACCTGGAGAACGCGCGGCCGGTCATGGAGCAGTTCTTCCAGCAACAGCAGGGAGATCCGATGGCGAAGTTCATCAACGCTCAGCTGTTGAAGACCAAGCAGGTCTGGGTCGATCCTCGCTACGGAACCGTCAAGCGTACGAAGCTGGTCGTCCGGATCGAGCCGCCCGTGGTCCCGAATCCTCGGTCCAACCCGGTCGAGCCCACGACGACCACGGTCCCGGGCGGATCCACCAGCAACCCGTGACCCCAGGGCACGTCGTTGTCGTCGGCCTCGGTCCGGCCGGTGTCGATCTGATGCTTCCCACCGCGCGTTCGAAGCTGTCCTACATGACGCACCGCTACGCGCGCACCGCCCGCCACCCGGCGATCGACGAGCTCGCGCGGCATGGACTCGACTTCGAGGCGTTCGACGAGCACTACGAGTCGGCGGCGAGCTTCGACACGCTCTACCGGGCCATCACGGATGCGCTCGTCGCGGCCGCGAGCGAACACGGAGAGATCTGTTACGCGGTACCGGGAAACCCGGCGGTGGCCGAGCGAACCGTGACGCTCCTGCGGGAGGCCGCGGAGCGTTCGGAGATCACCCTGGAGATCGTGCCGGGTATCTCGTTCGCGGACCTCGCGTGGTCCCGGCTCGGGGTCGATCCGATGGACGGAGCCCGGCTGGTCGATGGTCAAGCCTTCGCCGTGGACGCGGCCGGCCTCCACGGTCGGTTGCTCATCGGCCACTGCACCAGCCGGCTCGTGCTCTCCGACATCAAGCTCGTGCTGCTCGAAGTGCTGCCGCCCGACGCGCCGGTCACGGTGCTCCAGCGGCTCGGACTGCCGGGGGAGCAGGTCCTGACCCTCGCGCTCGAGGCGCTCGACCGGGACGTCGAGCCCGATCACCTCACCTCCATCTACGTCGACGCGGGTCAAGCCGCGGTGGCGGGTGAGTTCGCCGCGCTCGTCGCGTTGTCCGAGCGGCTGCGCGCTCCGGGCGGGTGTCCATGGGATGCAGAGCAGACGCATCACTCGCTCGCGCGGTACCTCCTGGAGGAGGCCTACGAGACGGTCGAGGCGATCGAGGGCCTTCCGGCCGATGCACCCGACGGCGACCTGGATCCCGATGCCTACGCGCGCCTCGAAGACGAGCTCGGTGACCTCCTCTACCAGGTGGTCTTCCACTCCGTGCTCGCGCAGGAGGCGGGGTCGTTCACGATTGCCGACGTCGCGCGCGGCATTCACGAGAAGCTCGTGCGCCGCCATCCACACATCTTCGGCGACGTCGAGGCGGACACCGTCTCGCAGGTGATGACCAACTGGGAGCAGATCAAGAAGGGGGAGAAGGGCTCGGACTCGATCGTCGAGGGGATCAGCCCCGGTCTGCCGTCGTTGCTCTACGCCCACAAGCTCTACCGCAAGGCCGCGTCGGTCGGTCTCGATCCCGGGAGTGACTCCGAGGCGCTGGCCCGCGGTGCCGCCGCGCTTGCGGCGCTTCGCGACGCCGACTCCGCCGCGACCGAAGTCGCGCTGGGGGACCTGCTCGCCGCGGCCGTCGTGCTGGCGCGTTCGCGCGGCGTGGACGCCGAGACGTCCTTGCGTGGGTGGTCGGCCCGGTTCCGCGATCGCTTCGTGCGCATGGAGCAAGGCGCAAGGGAGCAGGGCGTGGACCTTGCGGCCGCGCCGACCGACCGGGTCGCCGCGCTGTGGATCGAGGCGGGGCCGTGACGGCGAACGAGTACACGATCCAGGGTCGGACGGTCTCGATCCCGGTGGAGGTGCGCGACGCGCAGTCGTGGTTCGCGACCTTCGCGGTTCCGCTCGATGCCGCGCAGGCATTGATCGAGTACTCCGGGTTGGTGCCGGCGTCACCGCTTCCGGGCCGCGCGCTGTGCAGCCTCGCGTTCGTGGACTACGCCGATGGTGATCTCGATCCCTATCACGAGGTGGCGGTGGCGATCCTCGTGCGCGAGCCGGGTTCCACGAGCCGCAAGCCGGCAGGCGCGTTCATCCATCAGCTCCCGGTCGACCAGAGCTTCACCTGTGAAGCGGGGCGCTCGATGTGGGGCTTCCCCAAGTTCCTTGCGGACATCGACATCCGGGCCGGTGCGCGGGGGGCCGCTCGTGCAACGCTCTCGCAGGAGGGAGAGCGGGTGCTCGCGTTGCGCATCGGGGCTGCGCCGCCTCTGCCCTCTCGCGGCACCGCGCTCGACGCCTTCTCCCATCGTGACGGCGTCCTGCGCCGGACCCGCTGGAGCCTCCATGGCGAGGGCTCGCGCATGCGACCCGGTGGAGCGCACGTCGAGCTCGGCGAGCACCCGATGGCCAAGGAGCTCCGCGGCCTCGGGTTTCCCCGCCGGGCGCTGATGAGCGGTTCGTTGACGCATGTCCGAATGGAGTTCGCGGCCGCCGAGGTGGTCTGAAACGGGGACGCGGGCTCGGGAGTGCGCGGATTGCCCGGATCGTGCGGGTGCAGGCGGCTACATTCGACACTCCGACCACACCGGCACCAAGGGCTCGGGGGACTGTGAGCATCATCGTCGACGTCATCGCGCGGGAAATTCTCGACTCGCGTGGCAACCCGACCGTCGAGGTCGAAGTCGAGCTGCTTTCCGGCGCACGAGGCCGGGCGGCGGTCCCGAGCGGTGCCAGCACCGGCGCGCACGAGGCGGTCGAGCTGCGCGACGGCGGCGAGCGCTACGGGGGCAAGGGCGTCGCGCGGGCCGTGGCGAACGTCAACGGCGAGATCGGTGAGACGATCGTCGGGATCGAAGGTCTCGACCAGCGCCTGCTCGACCAGGCCCTGATCGAGCTCGACGGCACGGACAACAAGTCACGGCTCGGGGCCAACGCGTTGCTCGGCGTCTCGCTCGCCGCGGCGAAGGCCGGAGCCGACGAGTGCGACCTTCCCCTCTACCGCTACGTCGGTGGTGCCAACGCGCACACCCTTCCGTTGCCCTGCATGAACGTGCTCAACGGTGGCGCGCACGCCGACTCGAACGTGGACCTCCAGGAGTTCATGCTCGCCCCCGTCGGCGCGGCTTCGTTCAGTGAGGCCCTGCGCATGGGAGCCGAGACGTACCACGCGCTCAAGGCGATGCTGCACGAGCGCGGCCTCTCGACCGCGCTCGGCGACGAAGGTGGGTTCGCACCGGACCTCCCGTCGAACGAGGAGGCGGTCAAGCTTCTCGTCGCGGCGATCGAGTCCGCCGGGTACGTGCCGGGCGACGACATCGCCATCGCGCTCGACACGGCATCGAGCGAGATCTATTCGGACGGCCGGTACAAGCTCGCCGGCGAGGGTCGTGAGCTCAGCTCGCAAGAGCTGGCCGGGTATCTCGGCGACCTCTGCTCGCGGTACCCGATCGTGTCCATCGAGGACGGCATGGCGGAGGACGACTGGGATGGCTGGGTCGCGCTGACCCGCGAGCTCGGTCACCGCGTGCAGCTCGTCGGCGACGACGTGTTCGTCACCAACCCCGAGCGCCTGCAACGGGGGATCGAGCTCGGTGTCGCGAACTCCATCCTGATCAAGGTCAACCAGATCGGCACGCTCACCGAGACGCTCGACACGATGGCCCTCGCGTCGCGCCACGGGTACACGTCGATGATGTCGCACCGCAGCGGAGAGACCGAGGACGTCACGATCGCGGATCTCGCAGTCGCTACCGGGTGCGGACAGATCAAGGCCGGCGCGCCGGCACGGTCCGATCGGGTTGCGAAGTTCAACCAGCTGCTGCGCATCGAAGAGGGGTTGGGGGAAGCGGCTGCGTTCCCCGGCGGGGGAGCACTCGTCCGCTCCCGGGGTTCCGCGTGAAAGACGTCAACTGGAGCCGCTCCGCGGTGTTGCGGCTGGCGATCGCGAGCCTGGTGCTGATCGCGGCGTTGTTCCTCTTCGTGTTCCCGACGAGCGCGCTGCTGCACCAGCGCAGTCAGCTCAGCGACGCGAACGAGCGACTCTCGGTGCTCAAGGACCAGACGAACCGCCTGTCCGAGCAGTCCAAGCAGGTCCTGAGCGACGAGGAGATCGAGCGGCTCGCCCGCGACCGGTTCAACATGGTGCGCCCCGGTGAGCAGGCGTGGGCCGTGGTGCCCGGACCCACCCCGACCACCTCCACTCCGCCTGCGACCACCCCTGTCGCCCGCTGACGCCCGACGCGAGGCCTCGGCCTACGCTCGGCTCGTGTCCGCCTCCGCTGCCGACGTCGAACGGGTGACCGAGCTCCTCGGGCGCGCCCCACGGGCGGATTTCGAGGTCGTGGTGCGTTCGCAGGGTGGGGAGCCCGCGGTGATCCGCAACGCACCGTTGCTCGGTGACGGCACGCCCATGCCCACCCGGTACTGGCTCGTGGCGCCGGGTCTCGTCCGCGCGGTCTCACGCCTCGAGGCCGACGGTGGGGTGCGGAGCGCGGCCGCGACCGTCGATCCCGACGAGCTGGCGGCGGCGCACGCGCAGTACGCGGCCGAGCGTGAAGCCGCGCTGCCGGACGGATGGACCGGCCCGCAGCCCTTCGGTGGCGTGGGCGGGACCCGCCGGGGCGTCAAGTGCCTCCATGCCCACTACGCGTGGTTCCTGGCCGGCGGCTCGGATCCTGTGGGGCGCTGGGTCGACGAGCGCATCGACGCGCGCCCCGACGAGGAACGTCCGTGAGGGTCGCCGCGATCGACATCGGCACCAACTCCACCCGCCTGCTGGTGGGCGAGATCACCGACCGGATGGGCACGCTCGGGTCGCTCGACCGGCGCATGACGATCACCCGGCTCGGACAAGGTGTCGATGCCACGAAGATGCTCGCGCCCGATGCCATGGAACGCACGCTGAGCACACTGCGCGAGTACCGAGCAGTCATCGACGCGTTGGGTGGGGTGGAGGCGGTGCGCGCCACGGCGACCAGCGCCGCGCGCGACGCGTCCAACCGTGACGCGTTCTTCGCTCCCGCGGCTGAGATCATCGGCAGCGAGCTCGAGCTGCTCTCCGGTGACGAGGAGGCCGAGCTCTCGTTCTTCGGCGCGACGGCGGCACTCGATGGCGCGGGAGATGCCCCGTACCTCGTCGTCGACATCGGCGGTGGGTCGACAGAGTTCGTGGTCGGTACCACGACACCCGAAGGGACGATGTCGGTCGACATCGGGTGCGTGCGGATCACCGAGGCGTGGTTGCACTCGGACCCGCCTGCCCCCGAAGAGCTCAGCCAGGCGGTGCACGTCGTCCGGGAGCACGTGGTCGACGTCATTCGAGAGGTTCCCGGGGTGAAGGACGCGAACACCCTCATCGGCCTGGCCGGCACGGTCACGACCGTCGCTGCGATCGAGCTGGGACTGGCCGAGTACGACCCGGTGCGCATCCATCATTCGCGTCTCTCGCGCGCGGCCGTCGAGGAGATCTTTCGCACGTTGGCCACCGAGCCGGCGGAGCAGCGGAGGCACAATCCGGGCCTCGAACCGGGGCGGGTCGACGTCATCGTCGGTGGGGTGATCGTCCTGGTCACGATCCTGCGCACCCTGGGCGTCGACGAGGTGCTCGTCTCCGAGGCCGACATCCTCGACGGCCTGGTTCGGAGCCTCATTCCGGCCGTCTGACGCCGACCCGAACCGGCAGGAAGTTCCCCTCAGTCCGTCCGGCCAACGCGCCGTAAACCAACTGTGCAGTTGGAAGGGTTCGTGACCGCGTTGCATCTCCTCAGTGGTGATGACATCCGCGCGGTCGCGTGCGCGATCGACGAGCAGCACCAGACCGTCGCCGACGAAGTCGCGGCATGGGAAGCGGTGATGTGCATCGACGATGCCCTGCGTGAGACCAGCCGGACTCGGGTCGCGGCGCGAGCCGCGCACGAAGCGGTGCAGGCGGTGCGCGCGGCCGCGGAAGCGTCGAAGGTGGCCATCCCCGACGCCGTGGTCATTCGCGTCGCCCGCGAGGCTGCACTGCTGGCGAGGGCCCTCGTCGCCGGAACCAGTGCCGATCCCGCGGTCGCCCACCTCTCGCGCATCTGGGGCAACATCTCTTCTGCCGCCGCCTGACGGACCGCACGAGCCCGCACGTCCCGCGCGGCCGTCCTACGATGCGCCGATGCCACTGACCGACCGGTTGCTGCTCGGCCCCGGGCCGTCGAATCCGTACCCCGAGGTCACCGCCGCGTTCGCGCGTCCGCTGCTCGGACATCTGGATCCCGACTTCCTGGCGATCCTCGACGAGACGTGCGATCGCCTGCGCACGGTGTTTCGCACCACGAATGCCCTGACGCTGCCGATCTCGGGAACGGGCTCGGCGGGGATGGAAGCGTGCTTCGTCAACCTCATCGAGCCCGGGGACACCGTCATCATCGGGGTGAACGGCGTCTTCGGCGAGCGCATGTGCGAGGTCGCGCGGCGCTGCGGCGCCGAGGTGGTGCGGGTCGATGCGCCGTGGGGAGCCGCGTTGGACCCGGAGCGCCTGCTCGAGGCGCAGCGCGACCACCCGGGTGCACGCGTGCTGGCCGTGGTCCACGCGGAGACCTCGACCGGAGTGGAGAACGACGTCGCTCCGCTGCGCGCGCTGCAGGCGACCGAGACGCTGTTGCTCGTCGACACGGTGACGTCCCTCGGGGGGGTCCCGCTCGAGGTCGATGGCTGGGGCATCGACGCCTGCTACTCGGGCACCCAGAAGTGCCTCGGCGTGCCTCCCGGCCTCGCGCCGCTCACGTTCTCGGCGCGCGCGGTCGAGCGGGTGCATACCCGATCGGAACCGCCCCAGTCGTGGTACCTCGACCTCGGGTTGATCGGCGACTACGTGGGTGGAGCCCGCAAGTACCACCACACGGCCCCGACCGCGATGATCGTGGCGCTCCACGCCGGCTTGGGCGCGGTGCTCGACGAAGGCCTCGAGGCGGCGTGGGCGCGTCACCGGGCGGTCGGCACGCGGCTCCAGGACGGCCTCGTCGACCTGGGCTGGTCCTTGATCGCGGAGCCGGGGCACCGGTTGCCCCAGCTCACCTCGACCCGGCTCCCCGACGGGGTCGACGAGGCGGTGCTCCGGAAGGTGCTGCTCACGGAGTACGGCATCGAGGTCGGGGGCGGCCTGGGCGAGTTCGCGGGAATCGCCTGGCGGATCGGCTTGATGGGACATTCCGCCCGGGAACGCTCGGTCACCACCCTGCTCGGTGCGCTCCGAGAGCAGCTCTGACCCGGGCGAATTAGGGGATTCCGACCCTCCAGGGCACTCGTGAACGTGACGACAACCTGGAGGTGACCGGCATCGAGCGCGGCTTCCACCCGCTGCGGCGGGTGGTGCATCGGCTGGGAGACATCGCGCCGCATCGCCAGGTGCAGCTGCTGTGCGCGATCTCGGTCATCACGGTGGCGATCCTGGTGACGGCGGTGCTCAGCTCGTTGTCCCCGACGCACGACTCGTTGCAGTTCTCCAGCACCACGCTTTCCCCGGCCGTCAGCCAGATCGATGCCGCCCGGGAGAAGTACGTCGCCGCGGGAGCGGCCCTGCAGCTTGCCAACGCCGTGGATCCGAACGTGCGGATCGCCGCCATCGCCGAAGTGGGCTCACTGAACGCGAGCGGTGAGACGGCGTACAACCAGTACCTGCGCAAGTCTGCGCATCTGCCGCGTGAGCGCGCGATGCAGCAAACCTTCATTGCCCATCGCCAGGCCGCACTCAATGCAGGAGCGGCCTTGGTGAGCCAGGCCGCGCCGTCGGCGGCGGGGGTAGCCGAGGTCACGCGGTCCTCGGAGAAGCTCCGGGTCGATCTGAACAACATTCGCGGTCTCTACGAGACGCGGGTGCAGCAATCGATCGCAAGCTCCCAGAGCGGGATCAGCTCCACCCAACGAGAAGTCCTTGCGTTGTCCGGCGCGGCGATCCTGGTCCTGTTGCTCGCGTTCGGCGTCGCGTCGCGCTCGGCACGTTCCCGAGAGGAGCGCACCGAAGTTCTCGATCGGGCGTTGCACGAGGACGCGGAGCGCAACGAGCTGGAAGCTCGCCTGCAACGCTCGCTCGAGATGACCCAGACGGAGAACGCGGCGTACGAGCTCGTGAGTCGCGGGCTCATCATCAGCGTCCCGGGACTTCCCGCGGAGCTCCTCGTCGCGGACTCCAGCCGGGCGCATTTCCGGCAGGCGACGACGACCGATGAACAGGGCGGTCCCGGCTGTCCGGTGATGTCCCCGAACGAATGCCCGGCGGCAGCCTGGGGCCAGACGCAGCTCTGGCCGAGCAGCACCGCGCTCGATGCCTGCCCGCACCTGCAGGGTCGGCCGACCGGGGAGTGTTCGGCGGTGTGCGTGCCGGTCAGCATCGCCGGCAGGACCGTCGCCGTGGTGCACGCCGTCGCCCCGGACGCACATCCGCCGGACGCGCGCGTCGTCGCGACCGTCGAGCTCATCGCCCGCAAGGTCGGCGAGCGGGTCGGCATGTTGCGGGCGTTCCTGCGATCCGAGACCCAGGCCCACACGGATCCGCTGACCGGGCTGATGAACCGCCGCAGCCTGGAGGAGAAGGTCCGAGGCATCGTCGAAGAGGGCCTGACCTACGTGGCCGCCTACGGCGACCTCGACCACTTCAAGCAGCTCAACGACGTCCACGGTCACGACGCCGGAGACCAGGCTCTCCGGCTGTTCGCCCGCGTGCTGCGGGACACCGTCCGTCCCAACGACCTCGTCGCCCGGTACGGCGGGGAGGAGTTCGTCATCGTGCTCCCCGACTGCCAGATCTCCGACGCCTACGCGGTGATCAACCGACTCCGCGAGGCGCTCGCAGAGGTGCAAGCCGGCACGGGCACGCCCGCGTTCACCGTCAGCTTCGGGATCACCGCGGCGCGACCGGAGAACACGTTCAGCCAGACCCTCGAGATCGCAGACTCCGCGCTGCTCAAAGCGAAGGCAACGGGACGCGACCGGATCGTCATCAGCAGCACCGACGGCTTCTCGCCGAGTCCGGACCCAGCGGAGGCGGTTGACGTCGTCCCGCACGTCACCGTGTGAGTCCACGGAAACCCCGTCCCGTTCGTTGCGTTCTCGGCGCGAGACGCCCGAACCGCAGCAAGCGCCGCTAGGTCTTGGGGGGCTTCTTGTTGCGGGTGCGCCCACGCACGGACTGGTCCAGGACCACCTTGCGGAGTCGCACGCTCGCGGGTGTCACCTCGACGCACTCGTCGTCCGCGATGAACTCCAGCGCCTGCTCGAGGCTCATCGGCCGTGGCGGGGTGAGCCGCACGGTGTCGTCGGAGCTCGACGTCCGCTGGTTCGTGAGCTTCTTTTCCTTCGTGGGGTTCACGTCCATCTCGTCGGCGCGCGCGTTCTCGCCGACGATCATCCCCTCGTAGACCTCGACGCCCGGGGCGAGGAGCATCTGGCCGCGCTCCTGCAGGTTGAACAGCGCGAACGAGTTCGTGACGCCACCCCGGTCGGAGACGAGTGACCCGGTCGGACGGTTGCGAAGATCGCCGAACCAGCGCTCGTAGCCGTCGAAGACGTGGTGGAGGATGCCGGTACCACGCGTCTCGGTCAGGAACTCGGTGCGGAACCCGATGAGCCCGCGCGCGGGGACGACGTACTCCATGCGGACCCAACCGGTCCCGTGGTTGACCATCTGCTCGAGCCGGCCCTTGCGCAGCGCGATCAGCTGGGTGACGACGCCGAGGTAGTCCTCGGGCACGTCGATCGCGACGCGCTCGACCGGCTCGTGGAGCTTGCCGTCGATCTCCCTGGTGACGACCTGGGGCTTGCCGACCGTGAGCTCGAAGCCTTCGCGTCGCATGGTCTCGACGAGCACCGCGAGCTGGAGCTCGCCGCGACCCTGGACCTCCCAGGCGTCGGGCCGCTCCGTCGGGAGCACCCGGATGGACACGTTGCCCACGAGCTCGGAGTCCAGGCGCGCAAGCACCTGGCGGGCGGTGAGCTTGGAGCCTTCCTTGCCCGCGAGCGGCGACGTGTTGATGCCGATCGTCATGGACAAGCTGGGCTCGTCGACGGTGATCGCGGGAAGCGCCACCGGGTTGTCGGCGTCGGCCAGGGTCTCGCCGATGGTCACATCGGCCAGACCGGCGATCGCGCAGATCTCACCCGGACCGGCCTCGGCCGCGTCCACGCGCTCCAGGGATTCGGCGACGTACAGCTCGGTGATCTTCACCTTCTCGATCGACCCGTCGAGCTTGCACCACGCGACGGTCTGGCCTTTCGCGATCGTGCCGTGCTGCACCCGGCACAGCGCGAGGCGGCCGAGGTACGGCGACGCGTCGAGGTTGGTCACGAGGGCCTGGAGCGGGTGGCCCTCCTCGTAGGTCGGCGCGGGGATGTGATCGAGCAGCAGCTCGAAGAGGGGCTTGAGGTCACTGCCCTCGGCCTCGGGGTCCAGCGACGCCCATCCAGCACGCGCGTTCGCGTAGATGATCGGGAACTCGATCTGGGTCTCGTCGGCATCAAGGTCCAAGAAGAGCTCGTAGACCTCGTCGACGACCTCCTGGATGCGCGCGTCGGGCCGGTCCACCTTGTTCACCACGAGGATGACGGGCAGGCGGGACTCGAGCGCCTTGCGCAGCACGAACCGGGTCTGGGGGAGCGGGCCCTCGCTCGCGTCGACGAGCAGGAGCACGCCGTCGACCATCGTCAGGCCGCGCTCGACCTCGCCGCCGAAGTCCGCGTGGCCGGGGGTGTCGATGATGTTGATCTTCACCCCGCCGTAGCGCACCGCGATGTTCTTGGCGAGGATCGTGATGCCCTTCTCGCGCTCGAGATCGTTCGAGTCCAGGACCCGGTCGTTGACCTCCTGGTTGTCGCGGAACGCGCCCGTCTGCCAGAGCATCGCGTCGACCAGGGTCGTCTTGCCGTGGTCGACGTGGGCGACAATTGCCACGTTTCGGAGATCATCTCGCTGGGCGCGCGCGGACATGAGCCTTCTCTCGAACCTGGGGCCGTTTTCAGCCCTGCGCCGCCGGGGTGCAGCGCGAGCCAAAGATTCTAGCCGGGTGAGGGGGTTTTCCCGGCCTCAGGGGGCGGGGCCGCAGCGGCCGGTTCCGGGGGCGTCTCCGGGGGCACGAGGATGTTCTCGCGGTAGAACCGCAGCTCCTCGATG
Source organism: Acidimicrobiia bacterium (assembly GCA_017882945.1). GTDB lineage: Bacteria > Actinomycetota > Acidimicrobiia > IMCC26256 > JAENVU01 > Chersky-806. The sequence goes on from JADGON010000127.1 coordinate 14,279, forward strand.
GACTCCCGGATGTCGTCGAGCGCGCGGTGGGTCTCCTTCTTGTCCGGGCGCTTCTTGTACACGGCGGGGTACCAGCGACGGCAGAGCTCCTTGAACGAGCTCACGTCCACGCTGCGGTAGTGCAGGTACTGGTCGACCTCGGGCAGGTACCGGTCGAGGAAGCGCCGGTCGACCCCGATCGAGTTGCCGCACAACGGCGTGGTGCCCGGCCCGGGGAGCTGCTCACCGAGGTACGTGAGCACCTGCGCCCCGGCGTCGGCGAGCGAGAGCGTCGACGCTTCGATCGCGGGGAGCAGCCCTGACTTGGTGTGCATCTTGCGGACGAAGTCGTCCATCTGGACCAGCGCTTCGGGTGACGCGTGCACGATGAGGTCGATGCCGTCGTCCACCAGCTCGAGCTCGGAGTTGGTCACGAGCACCGCGATCTCCACGATCGTGTGCCGGGTGGTCTCGAGTCCGGTCATCTCGAGGTCGATCCACACCAGCAGGTCGGACATCTCGGGGCGAGGCATGTCCTCACCGTAACTCGCCGTTCCGAAGATCTCGGCCGGCCGATCGCCGGACGTTGCCGGTCGGGCGGCCGACGGCGGTTCCGCCGCGAGCCGCATAACCTCCGGGCTGTGGCAGAGATCGTGTGGCGACCCACACCCGAGTCGGCGGCGGCGAGCAACGTCGGCCGGTTCATGACCGAGCACGGTTTCGATGACTTCGCGGCCTTGCGGACGCGGTCGATCGCGGAGCCGGAGTGGTTCTGGGACGCGTTCGTGAAGTTCGCCGGGATCGAGTGGTCGACGCCGTACACGCAGGTGCTCGACACGTCGGCCGGCATCGAGTGGGCCACCTGGTTCACGGGCGGTCAGCTGAACGTCGCGCACGACTGCGTGGACAAGTGGGCCGACCGCGACGATTGGCGCGACCGGCCCGCCGTCGTCTGGGAAGGCGAGGAGGGGGCGACGCGCACGCTCACGTACGCGGAGCTGCGGGCGCTCTCCGACCGCATCGCGCACGGCCTGGCGGCGCGCGGGGTGGGCGAGGGGGACGCGGTGGGCATCTTCCTGCCGATGATCCCGGAGACCGTCGCGTCGGTGATGGCCGTCGCGAAGCTCGGAGCGATCTTCCTGCCGGTGTTCTCCGGCTACGGCGCCGAGGCAGTCGCGGTGCGACTCGAGGACTGCAACGCGAAGGCGCTGATCACCGCGGATGGCACGCTGCGACGCGGCAAGCTCGTCCCGATGAAGGAGACGGCGGACGCGGCCGTGGCCGCGGTGCCGTCCGTCGAGACCGTCGTGGTCGTCCCGCGTGTCGGTCGTGACGACGTGCCGATGACGGCCGGGCGGGACCTGACGCTGGCCGAGCTCGCGAGCCTCGGCCCGGACGAGCCGTTCCCGACCCGCCCGGTCGACTCCGAGCACCCGCTGTTCGTCGCGTACACGAGCGGCACGACGGGCCGGCCGAAGGGCGCGGTCCACGTGCACGGCGGGTTCCTCGCGAAGATCGCCGAAGAGGTCGGCTTCCAAGCGGACTGCGGACCCGACGACGTGCTCTTCTGGCTCACCGACCTCGGTTGGATCATGGGGCCGTGGCAGATCATCGGGACGCTCGCATGGGGCGCGACGATGTTCTGCTACGACGGTGCCCCCGACGTCCCCGGGCCGGACCGGATCTGGTCGATGGTCGAACGTCACGGCATCACGATCCTCGGCGTCTCGCCGACCCTCGTTCGGGCGCTGATGGCGAAGGGCGACGAGTACGTCGACCGGCACGACCTGTCGTCGCTGCGAGTGCTGGCATCGACCGGTGAGCCATGGAACGAGGGCCCGTGGCGGTGGTACTTCGAACGCGTCGGCGGGACCCGCTGCTCGGTGATCAATGTGAGCGGAGGCACCGAGGTCGGGTGCTTCCTCGCTCCGCACGTGGTGGAGGAGATCTCTCCGTGCTCGCTCGGCGGGCCGGCGCTCGGTTGCGATATGGACGTGGTGGACGACGAGTGCCGGCCGGTGCGGGGTGCGGTCGGTGAGCTCGTGTGCCGGCAACCGTGGCCGGCGATGACCCGCGGCGTCTGGAAGGATCCCCAGCGCTACCTCGACACCTACTGGTCGCGGTGGCCGGGCGTGTGGTGGCACGGTGACTGGGCGTCGATCGACGCGGACGGGCAGTGGTACCTGCACGGGCGCTCGGACGACACGATCAAGCTGGCCGGGAAGCGCTTGGGGCCGGCCGAGGTGGAGACGGTGCTGGTCGAACATCCGTTGGTGGTCGAGGCGGCTGCGGTCGGGCTCCCCGACGAGCTCAAGGGTGAGTCCCTCGCGTGCTACGTCGTGATCGCGCCCGGGGTCGAGCCGACTGACGCCTTGCGGGCCGAGCTGCGGGCGCTCGTGGCCGACCGGCTCGGCAAGTCCTTCGCGCCGGGCTCGGTCCAGTTCACCGACGCACTGCCGAAGACCCGCAGCAACAAGGTCATGCGGCGCAGCATCCGCGCGGTGGCGCTCGGGCAGCCGCCGGGCGACCTGTCGGGGCTCGAGGATCCCGGCGCGCTCGACGCGATTGCGCACGCCCGATGAGAGCGCAACGGGACGCCCCGTGCCTCGAAGGGCCGCGCGTGCTGCTGCGCCCGTTGCGGGGCTCGGACTTCGACGCGTGGCACGAGGTGCGGGCCCGGAGCCGTGACTGGCTCGAGGCGTGGGAGCCGCTCCCCGAGCCCGGCAGCCCCGACCCGGCAACGGACCCGGATGCGTTCCGGGCGCGCTGCGGTGCGTGGGACCGCCAACGCCAGTTCGACGCGGCCTACGGGTTCGGTGTCTTCCTGCGCGACAACGAGCGATTCGCCGGTGAGGTGAGTCTGGGCAACGTGCAGCGCGGACCGTTCCAGTCCGCGTACGTCGGCTACTGGATCGACGAGGCCGCGGCGGGGCACGGCTACATCCCCGAAAGCGTCGTGTTGATGCTGCGCTACGCGTTCGAAGAGCTCCGCCTGCACCGGATCGAGGCGGCGATCGTGCCGCGCAACGCACCGAGTCGACGGGTCGCGGCCAAGCTGGGCCTGCGCGACGAGGGTGTGGCCCGCCGGCTCCTGCAGATCCGTGGGGTCTACGAGGACCACGTGCGCTACGCGATCACGTCCGAGGAGTGGATCGAGCGCCGGGCCGAGCTCGCGGACGCGTTCCTCTAGGCGCCGAGGATCTGGAACGTGCTCCAGAGGTGCTTGAACGGCGCCGCGTCCGGACCCTTCACCATGGCCTGGACGGTGTAAAGGCCGTTCGTCGTCAGCACCATCCGGTTGCGGTAGTACTCGTCGCCCTTGCGGAAGACGACGTCTTTCAGCGCCACCTTGCCGAACGGCACCGGTGTTGTCTGGCTGACGATCTCGCCGCCGACCTGGTTGGCGATCGACCCCGCCGCGGTGTCCAGGGTGGGGGTGTAGCTCTCGAGCGCGATCTCGGGCTGCGGGATCCGGATCACCGCGAACGAGTAGCCCGAGCCCGGTCGGCTGTCGACGACGACGGTCGATCCGCTCGGTCCGGTCACGGCGCGCCGCCGCGGGCTGGTGGGCAGCTCGACCTTGAACCCGTCGCGATCCGACGAGTAGAGCGCACCGGTCTTGCCCGACGTGTACGACTCGACCACGGAGCTCCCGCTCGAGTCGACGACGTTGGTCCAGACGAGCCAGACCCCGAGCAGCGCGATGACGCCGACCGCGATCCAGGCCGCCGCGACCGCGACGGTCCGCCCCGGTCCCGGACCGACCGGGATCGCGTCGAGCGGCTCGGCCTCCGTCGGCTCGATCACCTGGTTCACAGGGCGGGAGCGTAGGCGGGCGCGCCGACCGTGTCCGCACGCGGGCGCGACCCCAACCGGAGACCGGCCCGGATCAGTTCTTGGGCGGTGCCTTCATGCGCTCGGTGAACTCGGGCTGGCGGAACGACCAGACCTGGTGCTCGAGCTCGAAGCGCAGCGCGTCGTCGAACGCCGGCTGCCACGGCGCGTGACGAAGTGTGGCTTTCACCCGCATTGCGAGCTCACGGGGCGCGTCCGCAGCGCGGGCCGCGAGCTCGGTTGCGCGCGCCAGAAGATCGCCATCCGCGACGCACTCCCACGCGAGGCCCGTGGCGGCGGCCCGCTCGCCGTCGAGTCGCTCGCCGAACAGGTTCATCGCCGCCGCGGCCTGGGGACCTACCGCGCGATCGAGCAACCACGTGTGGCCACCTCCCGGGTGGATCCCGATGCGCAGGAATCGCGCGTCGAAGCGCGCGCTGGTGCCGGCGATGCGCAGGTCGCACGCGAGCGCGAGGTTGAAGCCGGCACCGACGGCGGGCCCGTTCACCGCCGCGATCGTGGGGAGGCGGCACTCGAGGACGCGAAGGAACCCGGCGTAGATCTCGCGCACGTCATGTGGGTTCTGACCTTCGGTCCCGAGCGACGTCAGCGCGCTCACGTCTGCGCCCGAGCAGAACGCCGGGGGCGCGCCGGTGACGACGAGTGCACCGATGGTCTCGTCGGCTTCGAGGGTCCCGACCGCAGCCGTGATCTCCTCGACCAGCTCCTGGCTCAATGCGTTGCGCCGCTCCGGGTCGTCCAGCGTGAGCACCGCGACCCGGCCGCGACGCTCGACGTGCAGGGGCACCGCTACGCGTCGCCGCGGAGCACGGCGGGCGAGTGGCGGAAGAACGTCTCGACGTCCCGCTCGTACTTGTACGCCGGGTTCTTGTCGCCTACTGCACGTTCCAGTCGAAGGCCGCGAGCGAACGCGTCGACGGTTCCTGCCGTGCTGTATTGGTAGCGGAACCCCGCGCGCTTGAACGGGCTGTTGTCGACGCCGCGTCCGTACCGCAACATGCTCAGCACCTCTGGGGGGAGCTCGACGACGCGCAGCATGCGCAACGGCTCCGCGGCCCAGTTCGTGAGCACCGGTGGGAGCGCGACCCGGCGTTTGCCGACAATGGTGCACACCTCGCTCCACGGCATCGCGCCGTCGCCCGCGATGTTGTAGATCCCGGGAACGTCCTGCAGGGTCGCGTGCAACAGGGCGCCGGTGACATCGTCCTCGTGGGTGAACTGCAGCCGCGGGTCGTAACCGAAGATCTCCGGCACGATCGGGAGCCGCAGTGCGTTCGAGAACGTCGTGTTGATGTCGTCGCCGAGCACGTTCGAGAACCGCAGCTTGGTCACGGTCATGTGCGGGTTGTCGATCGCGAAGTCACGCACGAACGCGGCCGCGTCGAGGAGCGAGCGCTCGACCCGCGTGCGCGGGGGTCTCGTGCGCGGCATCGTCTCGCGGAAGAAGTAGGGATCCTTGTAGTTGGATCCGTACATCAGCGTCGAGCTCTTCACGATGAGCTTGCGCACCGGGCTGCCCGCGGCGCCGGCCGCGGCCAGGAGGTTCATCGTGCCGATGACGTTGATCTCGTGGAGCGCGCGGCCGGAGATCTCGGTCGAGTCGACGATGAGATGGGTGTGCAGGATCGTGTCGACCTGGGTTGCCCGGACGATGCGCTCGAGGATCGAGTAGTTCGAGTCGGCGCGGACGAACTCGGTGCGCTCGAGCGGGAGGCGGGGTTCGTGGGTGTCCAGGCCGACGATGCTCTCGACGCCGTCGATCTGCTCGAGCTGCTGGGCCAGGCGGCTGCCCCAGAACGTGCCGAGCCCCGTGACGAGGATGCGCATGGCGCGACCTCAGCCGAACCACACGCTGCGGCGGGTGCGCAACATGTCGTAGAGGGCTTCCTGGATGTTCTCGCGGATCTTCTCCGCCTCCTCCATCACGAGGGCGCGCGGGTAGCGCTCCTGGTCTGGAGGCACGTCGAAGTGCACGGGCGGGAGCACGCGCAACCGGAACTTCGCCGGGAAGTAGATGCCGAGACCGGCCGGCCCGAACGCGAGCATGTTCGCGGTCACCGGGAAGTAGGGGATGTTCAGCAGTGCGGCGAGCCGGCGGCTCTTGAAGAGCGTCGGCATCGATTCCTCCGCGCCGACGACCGCGATGGGAACGATCGGGACTCCCGAGCGCATCGCGATCTCGACGAACCCACCCCGACCGAAGCGGTGCAGCTTGTAGCGATCGCGGTAGTGCTTGCCGGTGCCCTTGGCGCCTTCCGGGAACACGAGCGCAAGCTGCTTGTCGTCGTGCATGAGCCGGTACGCGTTGTCGGGATGCGCGGGAACACCACCCGAGCGGGCCCACAGCGTTCCGACCACCGGCAGCGCGCGGAACAGATACTCGGCGAGGCCGTAGACCGGTCGACGGAGCTCGGTCTCGATGCCGTGCATGATGACTGGCGCGTCGGAAGGGATCGCGGCCGCATGGTTCGCGATCAGCAGCGCGCCGCCTTCGCGGGGGACGTGCTCGAGGCCCTCCCACTCGGCGCGGAACCAGTACTTGTAGATCGGGTCGTAGACCCGCCGCACGATGGCGCGCAGGTTCTCGCTCCGACCCCACGCGTCGACGTCACCGCGACGGATGCGCTGGTCCTCGGGCTCGAGGTCGAGCCGCTCGGGTCGTGGCGCGGGGACGAGGGAGAGGCCGGGCGCGGTCGGGTCCAGCGAGTCGACGTCGAGCGTGTCGATCGCTTCGAGCGGCTCGCGCTCGTCCGGCCGCGGCGAGGTGGTGCGTCCGGCTTCGGGCGCGCTCCGCTCCACGGTGTGGAACTGGATGTCACCGTCTCGGGGCAGCTCGGGCACAGTCAGAGGAAACCGCGTCGTGGGTCCGATAGCAAACCCGCGGGGGATTGCCGGTCAGGCCCGGCGGACGGCCCCGGTGACGAGCCAGCGATCGGTGGCGAACCGGGCGGCCATCCCGACCAGCCGCGCCACCACCCAGAGTGAGAAGGCGGCCCACAGCATGAGCAGCCCGGCGTCGCTCGCGGCAACGAACGCGACGGCCGGGATGTAGAGCAACGTCGCCCCGGCCATCGCCGCCGCGAGGTACCGGGAGTCACCGGCGCCGATGAGGATCCCGTCGAGGACGAAGACGGCGGCGGCCACGGGCTGGAGCGCGGCCACGAACCAGAGCACCTGCTCCGCGAGCACCTCGACGGCGCGGCTGTCGGTGAACAGCGGCACGAGGACGGGACGGAGCACCGCGGTCAGGAGGCCGAGGGTCACCCCGGCGGCGAGACCGAGCTCGAGCATGCGCCGTGACGCGGCTCGGGCCCCGCGCTCGTCGTCCGCGCCGAGGAACTTGCCGACCAGGGCCTGCCCGGCGATCGCGATGGCGTCGAGGGCGAGGGCGAGGAACGTCCAGATCTGGAACGCGATCTGGTGCGCCGCCACCGCGACGTTGGAGATCCGGGCTGCGACCGCGGTGGTGAGGAGCAGCGCGAGCAGCAGGGAGCCGGTGCGCACGATGAGGTGGCTGCCGACGACGGCGGTGGACCTGACGCCCGCGGCGCGCGGCTTGATCGCGGCCCCCGCCCGGCGGGCGGACCGCCGTACGATGACCAGGAACGCGCACGCGGCGACGACCTGGGCCGCCACCGTCCCCCACGCCGAGCCGGCGATCCCCCGGTCGAGCCCGTAGACGAGGAACACCTCCAGCGCGAGGTTGAGCGTGTTCGCGGCGACCGCGATCACCAGTGTCGTCCTGGTGTCCTGCATGCCCCGCAGGTAGCCCGCACCCGCGAGCGCGATGAGGACGAACGGGGCGCCGAGCAGGCTGATGCGGAGGTAGGTGAGCGCGAACGGACGCACCGAAGCTGACGCGCCCATCACGTCGACGATCAGCGGGGCGAGGAGGATCCCCGCCACCGTGAGCGCGACGCCGAGCGTGGCGGCGAGCCAGATGCCGTCGATGCCCTGTTCCGCCGCGGCCCGGCGGTTGCCGGCGCCGAGCTGGCGGGCCACGGCTCCGGTCGTGGAGTAGGCGAGGAAGTTGAAGATGCCGAAGACCGCGGTGAGGACGATCCCGGCGATCGCGAGCCCGCCCAGCTGACGGACCCCGAGGTTGCCGACGATCGCGGTGTCGGCGAGCAGGTAGAGGGGCTCGGCGATCAGCGCGCCGAACGCCGGTACGGCGAGGCGGACGATGTCCCGGTCGTGCTCGCTGCGGCGGGCGGGCAGGCGGGGACGCATCGAGGCGGACGCTACCGGCGCCGGGCCGGGTCGCTCCGGCCTCCGCACGTCGTGCCCGCTCCGGCCTCCTCTCCGTAGGTGTCCCAGGCTCATGAGATATTCGACGGGTGGATGGTGTTCCCGCGCTTCGCTTCGCTACGGCCGCTCGGCGGTTGGGCGCGGCCGCGCGGGCGTCCGGGCTCGTCGTGCCGGCGTTCCGGAGCCCGCCCCGGGTGCAGGGTGCGAGCCGGACGCTGCGCCGGTATCCCGGAGGTGCGGTGGTCTCGGTGCGCTTGCGGGACCGCACCTACGTCGAGGTCGTGGACGACATGATCGACGGCGTGCTCGTCACCAACCGGGTCGGTGCCGAGTCGGTGCCGCGCCTGCGGCGCGCGTTCCAGCTCGCGCTGGGGGAGGTCGAGATCGATCTGCCCGCGGAGGAGGCGAAGGACCCCAAGCCCGAGGCGCCTACCCTGGCCAGCCAGGCCCGGGTGGCGGAACGGCAGACGCAGGCGGCTTAAACCCGCCGGTCCCTTCGGGGGCGTACAGGTTCGAATCCTGTTCCGGGCACGGATCTAGGCCAGGAGCTCGAGGACGAGCGCGGCGGTCCAGGAGAACTCGCGGGCGCCGTCGGGGTCGCCGGTGAGGGGGTTGAAGTACTCCGCGCAGCCGCCCGTGCGCACGAGGTCCAAGGTTCGCCGCTGCAAGTCAGCCGCGAGCTGGGTCTCGCCCTGCTCGCGCAGGCCCTGGATGACCAACCAGTTCGTGTTGATCCAGGTCGGGCCCTTCCAGTAGCGGTCGGCCTCGAACTGCGGCGAGTCGGCGGGGACGCTGGGAATCGGAAACGGAAGTGACCACGCGTCATTGGCCAGGCTGTCGACGAGCAGGCCCATCCGATCCGGCCGCAGATCCGCCCACAGCCCGAGGAACGTGGCAATCGTCGGGTCCGTCACCAGCTGGCCGGTAGTGACGTCTCGCGAGCAGTACTGCCCCCGCGACTCGTCCCACAGCGCTTCGAGTGCCTGCGGCGTGGCGCGGAACGAGGTGCTGAGCTCAGCACCCAGCGCGACGTCGGCTTCGGCCGCGAGCTGCTCCAGCTTCCGGTTCGCGACGGTGAGCAGCGCGTTGAACGAGAAGTCCTCGATCAGGACCGAGCCCGCGGGAAGGCGTCGCCGCTCGAAGCCGTACCGCTTGTCGTGACGGGCGAGCATCAGCATGCGGAGGCCGTCGTCGTCGCTGGATCGCTCGGCAGCCGGAAGGTACCGAGTGTCGGGACGGAGGAAGCGAACGAACCTGGTCAGGCGCCATCGCAACACGATCCGCAGCCACGCCGGCGTCGGACCGCGGCGCATGGCGTCCATCCATGGCGGTGTCGTGTCGAGCCCGCACTCCCAGGGATGGATGAGCGTGACCAGCCCGCGATGCTCGATGTCGCGTTCCCGGTAGAGCCAGCGGTGATGCTCGACGATCTTCGGCACCACCTCGGCGAGAAAGGCAACGCGCGGTTCGGTGTCGAGCGCACGCGCGACGTACCAAGCCGCGATGGCGAGGATCGGTGGTTGGGTGATGCACGACGTCTCGACGTCCCGGGGAGATCGCTGATCCCGCCGTGACTGCCACAGCCGCTTGCTCCCGAAGTCGCTGACGTCGGCCGCGAAGACCATGTGCGGCACCATGCCGTTGGTCCATTGACCTCGGAGCGCGGCCCTCAGCTCGTCGGCCGCCCGCTGCGGGTCCGTTGTCGCCAGACCGATCGCGACGAAGCACGAATCCCAGAGCCAGAGGTGCGGGTAGATGCCGACCGACGGGCAGGTCCAGGAACCTCGTCGGTTGTGCTCGAGCACACCCGTCGCCATCTCGGCGAGATCGCCCGCCATCGTTCTCGCGGTTCGCTGCGGCCCGGTTGGGTCGGGGCTACTCGTCGACCGGTTGGTGCGGGTCGTCGAGCGTGAGCCCGAGCTCCTCGAGCTCGGTCTGATCCACCTCGAGCACGTCCTCGGCCTCCTGCTCGTCCTCGTCGAGGTCGGTGCGTGGGATCGCGGCCGTGCCGTCGTCGACGAGGTCGCTGAAGTCGTCCTCGTCGCCCGGAGTTGTTTCCTTGCTCATGGGGTGGGCTCCATTCCGTTGCCCGCCATCATGCCCGACCGAGTCACCGGGGCCGCGGCGGGTCCGAATGGGGCGTTGATGTCGGCGATCACGTCACCGAGCTGATCGAGCGGCACTGCCGGCGAGTACAGGTATCCCTGGCCATAGTTGCATCCCAGTCGGGTGACCTCCTCGCGCTGCGCTTCGGTTTCGATTCCCTCCGCGATCACGAGATGCCCCATCGCCCTCGCCATGCTGATCACGCCGCCGACGAGGAGCGTGTCGTCGCGGTTCACCCCGAGACCCTCGACGAAGGAGCGGTCGATCTTGACCGCGCGGATCGGCAGCCGTCGGAGCAGTGACAAGGAGGAGTAGCCGGTGCCGAAGTCGTCAAGTGCAAGATGCACCCCCAGCTCGCACAGGCCGCGGAGCTGACGGACGCTTGCTTCCTCGTCGTGCATCGCCGCGCTCTCGGTGAGCTCCATGGTCAACGACTCGGGAGGGAGGCCCGCCGCCGTCAGCGCGTCCCGCACCCGGTCCAGGAGATCGTCGTCGGCCAGCTGCGCGGCCGCGAGGTTGATCGA
>JADGON010000461.1 GCA_017882945.1 Acidimicrobiia bacterium
GACGTCCGCGTCGTCGGCCTGGGCGAGGATCGCGCCCGCGGTGTAGCGACCGACGCCGGGAAGCTCGGTGAGGTCGTCGGGCCAGCCGTCGGCGGCGATGACGTTCGCGGCCTCCCAGAGGCGGCGGGCGCGGCGGGGGTAGCCGAGCCGGCCCCAGGCGGTGATGACCGCGCCCGGACCCGCCGCGGCCATTGCGGCCGCGCTCGGGAACCGCCCGATGAAGCCGGGCCAGGCCTCCGCGACCCGTGGCACCTGGGTCTGCTGGAGCATCACTTCGGAGACCAGGACCGGCCACCGGTCGCGCGTCGCTCGCCAGGCGAGGTCGTGGCGGCCGTGCTCGGTGTACCAGCGGGCCAGGGTGGCCGCGCGGGTCACGTCGTGGTGGTCGTGCCTGCCGGGCCGGTGCCGACGGTGATCATGACCTGAGTCCCCTTGTTCACCGTCGCGCCCGCGATCGGGCTCTGGGTGATCACCTTGCCCGAGTTCGCCGGCGAGGACGGCACCTGCACGACGCGGACGTCGAAGGCCGCGCCGGTCAACGTGCTCGTGGCGTCGGGCTGGGTCCGGCCGACCACGTTGGGGACGGTCACCTGCTCGGGTCCGGTCGAGACGAAGATGGTCACGACGCTGTCGCGCGGCGCGGTCGCTCCCGCGGCCGGATTGGTGCTCACGACCGAACCGGCCGGCACGTTGTTGCTCGGCTGGTTCGACTTCTGCACCTTGAAGTGCGCGTTGTTGAGGGTCTGGGTTGCCTCGACCTGGTCCACGCCCGTGACATCGGGAACGTTGACCGGTGCCGGACCGGCGGAGACGAACACGTCGATGGGGGTGTTGCGCTTGATGGACGCGCCGGCGGGGGGATCGGTCCGGGTCACCAGACCCGCGGTCACGGTGTCGCTCGCTTCGGGCTTGCGCTGCGCGGTCAGGCCCTTGGCGTCGAGCGCGGTCTGGGCGTCCTCGAAGGACTGGCCCGTGACGTCGGGCACCTTCACACTGCCGGCGCCGTCGCTGATGGTGAGCAGGACAACCTCACCTTTGTCCACCTTCGTGCCCGCCGCCGGGTCCTGGCGGACGACGAGGCCGGCCGCGATCTTGTCGTTCGGCCGGGCCACGCGCCTGACCTTGAGGCCCTGCGCCTCGAGCGTGGCGCGCGCCTGCGCTTCCGGCTGACCGACGACGCTCTGCACCTGGATCGAACCGCTGGTGCCGTCGCTGCCGAGCTGGGTGACGAGCAGGTACCCGATGAGACCGATCAGCGCGAGGACCAGGATGATCACCGCGATGATCGGGCCCTTGGCCCGCTTCGGCGGCCCGGTGGTGGTGCTGAGCGGGATGGGGGTGACCGCGCTCCGCGGGGCGGTCACGGGGGTGGCGACCATCGTCGACGTCGCGTCGGGGATCGTCGTGACGGCCGCGGTGATGGGCATGCCCATGACGGCCTGCCCGCGGCGGAACCGCATGAGGTCGGCGCGCAGGTCGTCGGCCGACTGGTAGCGATCGACCGGCTCCTTGGCGAGGCAGGTCATGACCACGCGCTCGAGCTCGGGCGGGATCGACGGGACCTTCTGGCTCGGCCGGATCACCGGCTGGCGCACGTGCTTGTACGCGGTGCTGACGGGCGAGTCGCCCGTGAACGGCGGTTCTCCGGTGGCCATCTCGTAGAGGACCACTCCGAGCGAGTAGACGTCCGAGCGCCCGTCGACCGCGAGGCCCTGGGCCTGCTCGGGCGAGAAGTACGTCGCGGTGCCCATGACCGCGCCGGTGCGGGTGAGCGCGTCGTTCGAACCGCCCGCACGGGCGATCCCGAAGTCGGTGACCTTCACCTGGCCGGCGGTCGTGATGAGCACGTTGCCCGGCTTCACGTCGCGGTGCACCACGCCGTTCTTGTGTGCGAACGAGAGCGCCGCGGCGATGTCCGCGCCGATGTCCGCGACCTGGCCCGGCGCGACGGTGCCTTCGTGGTGGATCAGGTCACGCAGGGTCTGGCCGTCGATGTACTCCATGACGATGAACGACGTGCCGTGCTCCTGGCCCCAGTCGAAGATGCCCACGATGTTGGGGTGGTTCAGGCTGGCTGCTGCCTGGGCCTCGCGCCGGAAGCGCTCGACGAACGCCGGGTCGCGGGAGAGCTCGGGGGAGAGGACCTTGAGCGCGACGGGACGATCAAGCTTCGAGTCGCGGGCGAGATACACGTCGGCCATGCCGCCGCGCGCGATCTCGCTGACGATTTCGTAGCGATCTGCGAAGACAGTCGAAGGGGAAGCCATGAGTCGCGGCAACGCTATCCGGCAGCCCGGTTCCGACCCGGGCACGAGACCGGCATGCCCGGTCGCTGCGGCATCCGCGGTGTGCGCGTGCGCCCGCCAGTGCGGCGGTTACTTGCCGAGCAGGAACTTCAGGACCGCGGCGGCGATCGGTGCCGCCACGTGGCCACCCGTCGCTTCGCTTCCCATGTTCCCGCCGCGCTCGACGAACACGGCCACCGCGTACTGGGGGTTCTCCGCGGGAGCGAACGCCACGAACCACGCGTGAGGCGCGCAGGTCTCGCAGCTCTGCGCGGTACCGGTCTTGCCGGCGACCGCGACTCCTGCGATCTGCCCGGCGGTGCCGGTGCCGCGGGCCACGACCTGGACCATGAAGTCCCGGATCGTCGCCGCCGTGGCCGGCGGCATCGCCACCTTCCACGCCTTCGGGGTGATCGAGCTGAGCTTGCGACCCTCGTCGTCTCGGATCTCGGCCGCGACATGGGGCCGCATGACCGTGCCGCCGTTGGCGACGGCCGACGCCACCAGTGCCATCTGGAGGGGTGTGGTCGCGACATCGCCCTGACCGATTCCGGCGAGGGCGAACGACGGCTTGTTGTCGTTGAACGTCCCCGGCACGGGACCGCTGCTGACCGCGGCACCGGGCGAGAGATCGAGCGGGGGCGCCTCGTAGATCCCGAAGCCGGAGAGGCGTGGGGGGAACTTCTCGCCGAGATCGAGGCCGACCTGGGCGAAGGTCGTGTTGCACGAATGCACGAAGCTCTCTTCGAGCGTCCCGCCGCAGCTGTCGCCGCCGAAGTTCTGGATCGCGCGCCCGGCCTGCGGCGGCTTGATCGAGCGCACGCTCGGGTACGGGGTCGTCGGGGTCGCGGTGCCGGTGTCGAGCGCGGCCTCGGTGGTCGCGATCTTGAACGTGGATCCCGGTGGGTACCGCTCGCGGTACGCGCGGGGCAGCAGTGTGGTGTCGGGGCTGGCGGGGTTGAGCGACCGCCAGTACGCCTGCACCAGCTTCGGATCGTGCCCGGCCAGCGGTGTGGGGTCGAAGCTCGGGTTCGAGTACATCGCGATGAGGGCCCCGGTCTTCGGATCCATCACCACCACCGAACCCTTCTGGTTGCCCAGAGCGGCCTTGGCCACGAGCTGCACGTCGGTGCGCAGGCTCAGCACGACGTTGCCGGTCTGCTGCTTGCCCAGGAGGAGGTCACCGAGGTCGCGCAGGCGCAGGCGCGAGCGGTCACGGCCCGAGAGGACTGCCGTGTACTCCTTCTCCACGCCGGTGCTGCCGACGACGACCGACTGGTAGCCCACCGTCTGTGCGAAGAGCTCGCCGAACGGGTAGACGCGCTGGCGTCCGTACTCGTCCTTGGACGGGACCGAACGGGCGAGGATCTTCCCGTCGGCGCTGATGATCTCGCCGCGTGGCCGGGTGAAGTCCTTGAGGTAAGTGCGCGAGTTGCGCGGGTCGTCCGCGAGCTTCTTGGCGTCGACGACCTGCAGGTAGGTGAGCTGCGCGACCAGGAGCAGCAGCAGCACGACGACCGCGGTTGCGACGCGCCCGATCGCTCGGTTCACGGGAGCGCCGCCTCGACCGCGATCCGGCGTGCTTCCTGCTCCGCCTCGGCGGCCGCGTCGGCCGCGTTCTCGTCCGAGATGCGAAGCAGCAGGGCGAGGATGACGAAGTTGGCGACGAGCGACGAGCCGCCGTACGAGACAAAGGGCAGCGTCACACCGGTGAGCGGGATCAGCCGGGTGACGCCGCCGATGATCACGAACGTCTGCACCCCGATGATGGTCGCGAGGCCCGCGGCGAAGAGCTTGGAGAACGGTCGCTGCGCCTGGATCGCGATCCGGTACGCGCTCCCGACGAGGAGCATGAACCCGATGACGACCGCCACCGTCCCGAGCAGGCCGAGCTCCTCTCCGATCGCGGCGAAGATGAAGTCGGTCGTGGCGACGGGGATGACGTCGGGGCGACCCAACCCGAGCCCGGTGCCCTGGAAGCCGCCGCTGCCGAAGCCGTACAGGCTCTGCACCAGCTGGTAGCCCTTCACCTGGCGGTCGGCCCACGGGTTGATCCAGGTGTCGATCCGTTCCTGGACGTGACCGAACGTCTTGTACGCGATGACGACCGCCGCACCGAACATGACCGTCCCAACGGCGAGGTACGCCGAGCGGTCGGTGGCGATGTAGAGCATCGCGACGAACACCGCGAAGAACAGCAGCGAGGAACCCAGGTCCTTCTGCAGCACCATGATCATGATCGCGACGACCCAGGGGAGCAGCAGTGGGCCGAGGTGCTTCGGGTCGGGGAGGTGCATCCGGCCCAGCCGCCGGCTCCCGGACGACAGCAGCTCGCGCTTCTCCACCAGGTACGCGGCGAAGAAGATGACCAGCAGCACCTTCGCCGCCTCGCCCGGCTGCACGGTCAACGGCCCGATTCGGGCCCAGAGCCGCGCGTTGTTGATCTCCACGCCGATGCCCGGAACGAGGGGCAGGAGCAGTGCGACGACGCCCAGCAACAAGAAGGTGTAGCGGTAGCGGGCGAGGGTGCGGACGTTACGGACGAGCATCAGCGTCGCGATGAACGCGACGATGCCGACCGCTGTCCACAACGCCTGCGTCGGCGCGACCCGCTTGCTCGCGCGCACGGCGAGGTCCAGCCGGGAGATGGTGACGAAGCCGATGCCGAGCAGCAGCGCGACGAGGGGGAGCAGTGTCGCGTCGGCGCGTGGCGCGTAGCGGCGGACCGCGAGGTGCGCGATGACGAAGAGCCCGAGGATGGCGCCCATGAATCCCCAGAGGCCCGGCGGGAGCTCGGGCGCCTTGGACAGCGCGAGCAACACGTACCCGAACGCCACGATGACGATCGCGAGCACGCCGAGGCCGAGCTCCTCGGTGCGGCGCCGGCCGCTGATCGCGCTCACGTGGAGGGAACCGGCACCACCGGGGTCGTCGCGGTGGTGGTCGTCGTGGTGGTCGTGCTCGTGGCCGCGGTGGCGCGGTCCTGGACCCGCCCGACGAACTCGATCGCCGCTCCCTTGTCCGTGAACTCCTTGCGGTCCTGGACGGCGAGGCGGGCGTCTTCGGGGAGGGCGGACTTCGCGAGGGTGGTGTGCCGGACGACCGTCGGGTCCCACACCAACAGGCCACCGGGACGGCCCTGGTACACGGTGACCTGGCCCTTGTGGTTGAACGCGACGTAGTACGTCCGGCGCGCGTACCAGGCCGTCACGGCGACCGCGAGGCCGAGGATCAGGATGATCGGCAACGCGAAGCGGGCGAAGCGGCCGGCGGAGCGCACCGGGTGCCGGTCCCTGCGCTGCTCGGCGCGCGCCCGGCGCGCGAGCTCGGCTGCCGCGCTCGCACCTTCGGGGAGCTTCTTCGACGGCGCCTCGGCAGGTGCCGCGGTTGCGGTGGATGCTGCCGGTGTCGCGGTCCCGTCGGGTTCCGCGACGGGTTCGGACGCGGTGTTCGCGGCGGCCGGATCGGGCGGGGTCGAGACCACGACCGCCTCGGTGGGGATGACGGTCGAGCCCACGGACGCGGGCGCCGGTGCAAACGGGTCGGCGCCGTCGTCTTCGATGTCGATCACGATCGTCGTGATGTTGTCCTCGCCGCCGGCCGCGTTGGCCGCGTCGACGAGGAGGTTGGCGGCCCGTGTCGGGTCGGCCTCGCGACGAAGGAGTGCCGCGATGTCGTTCGGGCGCAGCATCGTCGTGAGACCGTCCGAGCACAGCAGCAATCGGTCGCCGGGGAGGAGCGGCACCGAGTACACGTCGACCTCGACGTTGTCCTCCACGCCGAGCGCCCGCGTGATGATCGACCGTTGCGGGTGGACCGCGGCCTGCTCTTCGGTCAGCCGCCCCTCGCGGACGAGCTCCTCGACCAGGCTGTGGTCCGTGGTGAGCTGGCGGAGCTCCCCGTCGCGCAGCAGGTACGCGCGGGAGTC
>JADGON010000128.1 GCA_017882945.1 Acidimicrobiia bacterium
CCTTCGCGTTGCTCGTCCCGATCCTGGCGCTCGAGTTCGTCCGCACCGGGCACAAGCGAGTGCTGGTCGTGCTCGCGGCGACCTTCGTCGGGCTCGGACAGGTGCACGGCATCGACTGGCTCTTCGGCTGCGGGATGCTCGCGGGTGCCGTCATGGCGGGCTTCCCGGCCCGGGTCGAGTGGCGGCGTTGGGTGGCTCGGGGCAGCGTCGTCGTCATGGTCGCGCTCGGTGCCTGGGCCGTGGCCAACCTCGTGCTGAGCGGCCATCTCTCGGGGGCGTCGGATCTGGGCGGGCTGCCTTCGATCAAGGGCGGGGTGGACCCGACGTGGCAGTTCGCCTCGCTCGCGCAGGGGAATCCGGGCAGCACCCCGCCGACGGTCGCCCATCTCCTTTCGACGTCCCTGCAACGCGGATTCCGCGGGTTGGGCTGGCCCTGGTTCGCCGCCATCTCCGTGATCACACTCGTCGTCCTGATCGTGCGCGCCGCCCTCGGCCCTGCGTCACCCCAACGGTCGGTGTCGCGCCGGGCATTGACCTTCCTCCTCGTGTCCGCGGCGATCGCGTTCGCGGTGTCGGCGTTCTTCAGCCTGGGCTGGACGACCTACGTGCCGCGGCGAACCGGGTTCACCCGCCTGCTTCAGGTCGCGGTGCTGCTGGTCCCGCTCGGCGCCGGGGTTGCACTGAGCGTGATCCCATGGGGCGCGCCCGAGACCCGGCGGCGAATCACGGTCGCGGCCGTCGCGGTCGCGCTCGTCTTCGCCGGGTTCGCGACCATCCACGGCCAGAGCGCGCTGGCCGAGCGGGGCGAGCAGCGTCCACTGCCGGACACGCTCGGCGCGCTGCGCGACCTCAAGCTCTCGTCCGATGACGTGGTGCTCACCAACGTCTATTCGGAGGGCATCATCCCGGTCATGACCGGTGCGAAGGGTGTCCTCGACGGCCGTGCGCCGTACGCAGACGCGAAGCTCCTGGCGCGGGCGAACCGGCTCCTCACCGGCACCCGGGCGTTCCTCGCCGCGCCGAAGACCGGTGCGCCGCTGCCGTGCTCGGGGATCAGCTATGTCCTGGTGGCGACGGACGGCCGTTGGTCGCTCGGCACCCCGTTCGTCCTCCCGACGGACCTCGCCGGGCTCGAGCTGCGGACGGACCTCAAGCTCGTGAGCTCGGCGCCCGGCTTCCGTCTGTACCGGGTCCGCGACCGGGCCCGGAAGCCCACGGGACACGAGCTCGACTGCAGCCCGCGACATGCCCTCAACGGGATCTGACCGGCCGATGGCGGCGGTTCCTCCGGTCGAGCCTGCGGTCCCCCTGGAACGCGGCCCCGTACCTCGTGGGCAGGCTCTCCTGCTGGCCGTGGGCCTGCTCGTCGCCGCGATCGCGTGGTTCGTCTGGTTCCACGCCTGGTGGCTCAACTCGGATGGCAGCTCGTATCTGAGCATCGGGTTCAGCTTCATCAAGGGCCATGGATTCAAGCTCCCCGACGGCAGCGCACTCTCGTTGTGGGATCGTCCCGCGTACCCGACGCTGCTCACGGCGCCGTGGCTGCTGCACGAGAGCCTGCGGGTGTCGATCTGGATGTCGCGGCTGCCGTTGATCCTCGCCGCGCCCATCGTCGCCGCGGCCACGCTTCGCTTCACCCGCTCCTTGACGGCCGCCGCCTTCGCCGGGCTCGCCGCGATCGCGCAGCCGTGGACGTTGCTCGCCGGCGGATCCAACTTCGTCCCCGACGGGCTGACGGCAGTCGCGCTACTGGGCGGGGTGCTCTGCGCCAGCATCGCGGTGACGAGCTCGCGCGGCCGTCGGTGGTGGCTCGTCGGCGCGGTGCTGTCGGTGTTGCTCGCGTCGGCGACGAAGGAGACCGGTGTCCTCGGGTTCCTCCTCGTCGGGATCGTGCTCTGGGTCGGCTTCGCGCGACCGCGCCGGTGGATGGTGTGGGTCGTGCTCGCCGGATCGATCGTCGCGATCGTGGCCATGCTGGTGGTCACCGTCGGCGAACCGAGCTCGGGAGTCGGGAGCCTGCCGAGCGAGTTCGCGCACCGGCTCGGCGACGAAGCCTTCGCGGGCTCGTCGTTCGTGCTCGTCGCGTCCGTGCTGGTCCTCGCGCTGCTCGCGTGGGCGCTCCCACGCTGCACGGAGCCGCTGCCGCTCGCCGGCCTCGTCCTCATCGCACCCGGTCTCGCGCTGGGGCTCTACGCCAGCGGTTCCGGCCTCGGGTTGCGCAACGCGGCACCGCTCCCGTACGGCGCGTGCCTGCTCCTCGGTGCGTTCCTCGGTGCGTGGCTCACGCGTGGTGGTTCTCGCTTGCGGGTGGCCGTCGCAGTGGCGGGTTCCGTCGTGCTCATCGTTGCGTTCGTCGGCGGATCGGGCGCGCGCGCGGATCGGTCGAGTGATGTCGCGGCGCGAAGCTGGGACAGTCCCGCGACGCGCGCCGCGACGGCGTACCTCCAGAAGCACGCGGGCAATGATCGGATCGGGTGCACGCTGCAGTTCTGCAGCTTCTACTGGCTGCACGCGGACGGGAACCTCAACGTGGCGCTGCTGCCGCAGTACTCCGCCCGTCTCGGGCCGACGTCACTCGGGAAGCTCGACTACACCGAGCGCGCCGGCTTCCGCGGCGCGGATCAGGGGTCGCCGCCGTGCTCGGGCCGCGCGTTGGTCGTCACCATGTCCGACGAGCGGTTCGGCACGATCTTCGAATGTCCCCTGCTCGACGCCATCCGCAGGCAGCAGACCCGTTACCTGGTCGTCTCCGGTTGGGGAGGGACGGACACGTTCGACGCCGGCCGGCTGATCCCGTACCTGGAGGCCAACCGGGCGTTCGAGCGGGTGTGGTCCAGCGCGCCGGGTGACTGGCCGCGCGTGATCGCGGTCTACAAGGTGGTGGGGGACCCTCGCCCGCTCTCCGCAGCATCGTCGTACTTCTCGGACTCCGCGTACCAGGCGTTACGGGGCGATCGGAGCAGGTCCGGCGCGACGCTGCTCGACGGTGCCTGCTACTCCCAGGCGATCCGGGCCCTCCTGGCGCAGCCGCCCGGTGCCACCCGGGCGACCGGTGGGGGCGGCGCGAACCCGCCGCGATGTGCCACTACCCTGCATTGACCGATGGAAATGCCCTCGATTTCCGCGCGCGCTCCGGGTCGCTTCGGCGGCCCGTTCGTCGTCGTCCTCGTCCTCCTCACGCTCGTCGCCGCGGCGTGCGGCGGTGGATCGAGCAAGAGCTCGAGCACGACCGTGCCCAAGACGGCGGGAACGTCCGGTACCGCCACGACGCCGGAGAACACCGCGTTCTACTACTTGCCGATCACCAAGCCCGCGCAGATGCAGAAGCTCGGCCCGGTGCGGCTCGTCGTCGCGGGCCCGCAGAACGCGGGTGGCAGCGGCGCGGCTGCGGTCGCGGCGATCCACTCGGTCGGCGCCAAGGCGTACATCTACCAGCAGACCTATTGGGCACCGCTGCACCGCGAGTACCAGGGCTTCCGCCTCGGCTCGAACGAGGACTGGGCGTTCTGCAGCGACGGCCAGAAGCCGCTCGAGGTCCCCAAGGGCAGCAACGGTGAGCAGTGGGTGTTCATCGACATGAACGAACGCGGGGTGCAGCAGTACCTCACCGACCGCTTCCAGAAGTTGAAGGCCGCGGGCTGGGACGGCGTGTTCTTCGATCGCGGCGGCGTCGCGCTCGCCGGGTACGGGCAGAACCCCGCGATCTGGAACAAGCAGTCGACGTGCACCCAGAATCCGGTCCATCCCGGCGCGGCGTTCGCAGACACCTGGATCGACGCGAGTGGTCTGGTGAAGGCCGCCGGCATGGATCTGATCGTCAACTACGGCCACTCACCGTTCGATCCCCGAGTGCCGATGCGCCCGGACCCGCACAACCCGAAGTGCGACCAGCAGGGACCGCAGTGCCCGACGCTCGACGACGGGTGGAAGTACCCGACCTGGGTCGCCGACGAGTCCGTCGCGCATCCGCGCGACATCAACTGGGACCTGGACTTCCAGTCGAACCTGATGAACGAGCAGGACCCGGCCCATGGTGGCCGCGTGCTCGGGCTCATCACCGTCGGCACGCTCGCCAACGACCTGAGCCGCGAGAACGTCTTCTTCGAGTGGGCGCGCGTGAAGCTCTTCAACATCCCGCTGGCGATCTCGGTCTGGGATCGGGCGAAGGCATGCCCGGGAGTGCCGGCCAGCCAGCCGTGCAACAACCTCATCACCTACCCGGAGCTCTCGGGTGTGCAGCTCGGAAGCCCGATCGACGCCAAGCCCCAGTCGGCCAGCTGTGCGTCCAGCGGCCCGCCGCACTGCGTGTGGACCCGGCGCTACGCGCAGGGCGCCATGATCGCCAACGTCCAGGATCGCAGTGTCGGGTCCTACAAGCTCGTCCTGGGCACCGACGGATGCCGCTACGTCCGCGACGTCTGGTCCGGAACGGCGTTGGCCGGCAACAAGTGCGTGCAGGACGTGACGTTGGATCTCCCGGCATGGTCGGGACGACCGCTGGCCTACAGCAAGACTCCGCTCTCCTCGTAGACTCCGAGCGAGATGAAGGTCTACACACGCAAGGGCGACGACGGCAGCACGGGGCTGCTCTACGGCGGCCGGATCCCGAAGGACGCGCCCGGTCCGACGGCGTATGGCGCCACCGAC
Organism: Acidimicrobiia bacterium; assembly: GCA_017882945.1. Classification (GTDB taxonomy): domain Bacteria; phylum Actinomycetota; class Acidimicrobiia; order IMCC26256; family JAENVU01; genus Chersky-806. The sequence goes on from JADGON010000128.1 coordinate 4,648, forward strand.
GAAGCCGTCGCCGCGCTCGGCCTCGCCCGACCGGAATGCTCTCCGGGCAGCGAGCTCGGTGGACTGCTGATCCAGCTCCAACGTGAGCTCTTCGTCGTCGGCGCCGAGCTGGCGACGGCGCCCGACAACCGGCACAAGCTGACGGACGGCACGACGCGCGTCACGCCCGAGATGGTGAGCGCGCTCGAGCCGCTCATCGACGACCTCACCGCGCGCTTCGAGATGCCGACCGAGTTCGTGCTGCCGGGCGAGAACCGCATCGCGGCCGCGCTCGATCTCGCGCGCACGATCGTGCGCCGGGCCGAGCGCGAGTCGGTCACCGCCACGACCGTCGGCTGGCTCGAACCCGAGAGCCAAGTCGTGCCGTACCTGAACCGGCTCGCCGACCTGTGTTGGACCTTGGCCCGTTGGCAGGAGGGCGAGTTCCGCCCGGCCCGGACCACGAGCACCACCCCCTGAACCCACCTACCCCCGCCGGAGGCTCCCAGTGCCCGTCACCTTCACTCTCGTGTCCACGGCCGCGGATCGCGTCGAGGCGGACCTGCTCGCGGTGCCCGTCTTCGCACCCGGCGAGCTCGGTCCCGGTGCCGAGGCAGTGGACCGCGCGATCGGCGGGGGCCTCGTCGCCTTCATGGAGGAGGCGGACTTCGAGGCCAAGCCGGGCCAGACGCTCGCGGTGCCGACGAACGGTGGCCTCGGCGCGAAGGCGGCGGTGCTCGTCGGCCTCGGGCCGCGCGACGAGCTCACGGTGGACAGCATTCGCAACGCGGCAGCCGCGATCTCGCGGCGGGCCACGAAGGTCAAGTCCGTCGCCACGACCCTGCTCGACGCGGCGCCGGCGGAGCTCGACAAGTCCGCAGTCGCCCAAGCGGTCTCCGAAGGCTTCGAGCTCGGCGGCTACCAGTACCTCGAGTTCAAGTCCGACGCGAAGCCCTCGAAGCTCGAGCGGGTGATCGTGGTCGGCCGCGGCGGCGCCCGCGTGAACGCCGCGCTCGAGCGCGGCCGCGTGATCAGCGGCGCGGTCATCTGGGCGAGGAACGCGGTGAACACGCCGGCGGCCCAGAAGTCGCCGGAGGCGTTCGCGAAGTCCGCGCAGATCCTGCTGCGGGGCAAGGGCGTCAAGGTCGAGGTGCTGGAGGGCGCAGAGCTGAAGAAGGAGAAGCTCGGCGGCGTGCTCGGAGTCGGCCAGGGCTCGGAGAACCTGCCCCGGCTCGTGAAGATGACGTACGCGCCGGCCGGTGCGCGTGCCACGGTCGCGCTGGTGGGCAAGGGTGTCGTCTTCGACTCCGGGGGACTCTCGATCAAGCCCGCCAGCGGCATGGAGACGATGAAGACCGACATGGGCGGTGCCGCCGCGGTGATCGGTGCGATGTCCGCGCTGAAGGACCTCGGTGTCAAGACGAAGGTGGTCGCGTTCACGCCGATGGTCGAGAACATGCCGAGCGGCACCGCGATCCGACCGGGTGACGTGCTCAAGATCCGCAACGGCAAGACCGTCGAGGTGCTCAACACGGACGCCGAGGGTCGGTTGATCCTGGCGGACGGGCTCTCGCTCGCGGTCGAGGAAGAGCCCGACGCGATCGTGGATCTCGCCACGCTCACCGGGGCGTGCGTCGTCGCCCTGGGCGAGAAGATCGCGGGTCTCATGACGAGCCACGAAGGCTGGGGGGACCAGGTGCACGCCGCCGCGGATCGCGCCGGCGAGCAGGTCTGGCCGCTGCCGCTTCCGGCGGCGTACAACAAGCTCATCGAGTCCGAGGTCGCCGACCTCAAGAACATCGGCACCGGCGGCTACGGAGGCGCGCTGACCGCCGGGCTGTTCCTGCAGGCGTTCGTGGGTGACGTGCCCTGGGTGCACCTCGACATCGCGGGTCCGGCGCGTGCCGCAGCCGACGACGGTGTCTACGTGCGCGGCGGCACGGGCTTCGGTGTCCGCACGCTCGTCGAGCTGCTGAGCACGTTCAAGAAGCCCAGCGCCAACGGCTCGCGTTGACGCGCGGCGCCCGCGGCGACATCGCGGGCACCGAGTCCTACGCCGTCACGACGACCCGCGTCCCCATCGACGCCCAGTCCCACATCACCTTGGCCTGGTACTGGTTCTCGCGCACGCACCCGTGGCTGCGGAAGAGGCCGAGCTCCTGGTCGCTCTCGATCGGCGAGCCGTTCGGACGCAGCGGGATGCCGTGGAAGCCGACGTCGGTGGTGTTGCCGTAGGTGAAACCCACGAAGTACGGGAGCCGCAAGGTGTGCGACCACCCGGGGTTCGTGCGCCGGATCACCTTGTAGGTGCCGTTGCGCGGGTAGTTGCGTCGCCCGGACACGGGGTAGGACACGTGCACCCAGCCGTCGGCTTCGATGAGCCAGACCCGCTGGCAGGAGTTGCAGTAGACGACGCGCCGGCCCGCGCCGGAGTCGGCGGGGGGCGGCGGGAACGCCGGGTTCACCGGCGCCTTGGTGGCATCCGCGGTCTTCACGATCGTGTGCGCGCGCATGACGGTGGGGCGCTGCGGCTTGGCCTCGCGGCGCGCGGCAGCCGCGGGAGCCGACGTGCCGGCCGCGGCCTCACCGTTGTCCATCGTGCCGAAGATGGTGATCGCCCCGGCGAGCACCGCCACCGTCGCGACGACGGCCACGCCGACGCGGAGGTGGCGAGCCCGCTGGAGCCGGCGAAATTGCCGCTGGCCCACAGCAGTTCTCCCCTTGCCGACCGCCCGCGTGGCCCTCAGGAAGGGGCAAGGTACCGGCGCGATCACCCGAAGTGGGGGATACCCCGCGGTGCGCACCGTTGTCGCCGA
>JADGON010000129.1 GCA_017882945.1 Acidimicrobiia bacterium
CGCGGCAGGATCTCGAGCCGCTCCACGACACCGACCGCGAACCCCACGAGGTCGAACTCGCCCGGCTCCATCAGGTCCGGGTGCTCGGAGATCTCACCCCCGCTCAACGCGCAGCCGGCCTGGCGGCATCCTTCTGCGACACCGCTCACGATCTCCTCGACCGTCTCGGGGACCACCTTGCCCACCGAGAGGTAATCGAGGAACGAGAGCGGCTCGGCGCCCTGCACCGCGATGTCGTCGACGCTCATGGCCACGACGTCGAGACCGATCGTGTCGTAGCGCGACATCATCCGGGCGATGATGGACTTCGTGCCGACGCCATCGGTCGACAGGACGAGGACAGGATCGCGGTGCGGGAGCTTGCCGAGCGCGAAGAGCCCGCCGAAGCCGCCGACATCACCCACGACCTCGGGCCGGAATGTCGACCGCACGTGCTCCTTGATGAGCTCGACGGCCTTCTCCCCGGCGCCGATGTCGACGCCCGCGTCGCTGTAGGTCAGCCCGGCGCCGGGCGGCGCCTCGGGCTCGTCGGCGTCGGTCACGGGCCCGGCGCCGCGCTCGACTGGGTGAGGTCGAGCACCGGCGCCTCGAGCAGGAGCTTCGAATCGGTGCCGGTCAGCGCCACCGGCACCGGGTACTCGCCCGAGAGGCAGGCGGTGCAGAACGATTCGGGGGGTGCACCGGTGGCGGTCCGGACCCGGTCGAGCTCCAGGTACGCGAGCGAGTCCACGTCGAGGTACTCGCGGATCTCGCCCACCGAGAGGTCCGCCGCGAGCAGCTCGCCGCGCCGCCCGGTGTCCATCCCGTAGAAGCACGGCCAGCGGTACGGCGGCGAGGACACCCGGAAGTGCACCTCCCGGGCCCCGGCCTCGCGCAGCATCTTGATGACCTCGCGGGTCGTGGTGCCCCGCACGATCGAGTCGTCGACCACGATGAGCCTCTTGCCGCGGATGCTCTCGGGCAGCGGATTCAGCTTGAGTCGCACGCCGACGCCGCGCATCTGCTGGCTCGGCTGGATGAACGTGCGGCCGACGTAGCGGTTCTTCACCAACCCGTCGCCGTAGGGGATGCCCGACTCGCGCGAGTAGCCCTGCGCGGCGGGGATCCCGGACTCGGGCACCGGCATCACCATGTCCGCGGCAACCGGCGCCTGGCGGGCAAGGGCCTCGCCCATCCGCGTCCGCGCGGCGTGGACGCTGTGGCCGTAGAGGCGCGTGTCGGGACGGGCGAAGTAGATGAACTCGAAGAGGCAGAGCCGCGGCTCGGGCTCCGCGTACCGGTGCTCCCGCCGCAGCCCGGACGCGTCGATGACGACCATCTCGCCCGGTTGCACGTCACGCACGTAGTGCGCGCCCACGATGTCGAGTGCCGCGGTCTCGCTCGCGAGCACCCAGCCGCCGCCCTCGAGCCGGCCGAGCACCAGCGGCCAGAAGCCATGGGGGTCGCGGACACCGATCAAGCGCGCGTCGTCCATGAGCACGAAGGAGAACCCACCGCGCAGCTTGGGCAGCACCTTCTCCAACGCAAGCTCGAGCTCCCGGCCATCCGAGCGCGGTTCGTCGGGCCATTCGCGCGCGACGAGCTCGGCGACGAGCGCGGAGTCGGTGGTGGAGTCGAAGCTGGTCTCGTCCGCGATCATGCCGGGCAGCATCCCGAGACCGGAGGCCAGATCCGCGGTGTTCGTGAGGTTGCCGTTGTGACCGAGCGCGAACCCCGCGTCGCCGACGGACCGGTAGACCGGTTGCGCGTTCTGCCACGACGACGAACCGGTGGTGGAGTAGCGGTTGTGGCCGATCGCGAGATGGCCCTGCAGCGGAGCCAGGCGGCGCTCGTCGAACACCTGGGTGACGAGGCCCATGTCCTTCGCGACCGTGATGGTCTCGCCGTCGCTCACCGCGATGCCGGCGGACTCCTGGCCGCGGTGCTGGAGCGCGAACAGCCCGAGGTAGGTCAGCTGCGAGACGTGCTGACCGGGCCCGTACACGCCGAAGACGCCACAGGCGTGGCCGGGGGTCTCTTCCAGAGAAGGGGGGGAGTCGTGTCGGGAGGACACGGGTTCAGTATCCCACGTCAGAGGTCGCGGTCATGATCGAAGGGATCGCGTCGCGCCACGCGCGCTCCGCCGCCTCCACGGTGACGGAGAAGGCACCGTCGGAGCGCAGGTCGCTCCCCCCGGCGTCACCCAGGACCATCGCCGGGACCTTCGCGGAGCTGGCCCGGCCGAGTACCTCGTTCACCTGCTCGGGACCGACCGAGAGCACCACCCGAGATGCCGACTCCGAGAAGCACGTTCGCGCGTCGCCGACCGCCACGCGGAACCCGACCCCACCGGCGATCGCCATCTCGGCCAGCGCGACCGCGACCCCACCGTCGGAGCAGTCGTGGAGCCCGCCCACCATCCGGTCGGTCGCGAGCCCGGCCACGAGGTCGTGCAGGAGCCGGGCCGCGGCCAGATCGGCGACCGGCGGACGACCGTCTCGCATGCCGTGCCGGGTCGCCCACTCGGACCCGCCAAGCTCCGGGCGAGTCGCGCCGAGCAGGACGATCCGGTCGCCTTCTCGCAGCGCGATCCCGGGTGGGGGCGACACGAGGTCGTCGATCAGGCCGATCACGCCGACGACGGGAGTCGGATCGATGTCCACTCCGTGCGACTCGTTGTAGAAGCTCACGTTGCCACCGACCACGGGGATTCCCAGCGCACGGCACGCGTCGCCCATCCCGTCGACCGCCTCGGAGAACTGCCACATCACCTCGGGGTGCTCCGGATTGCCGAAGTTGAGGCAGTTCACGAGCGCGAGCGGCCGCGCACCGCTGCACGCCACGTTGCGCGCTGCTTCGAGCACCGCGAGCTGGGCACCGACCCGCGGGTCGAGGGCTGCGAACCGACCCTTGCCGTCGACCGACAGCGCGAGCGCGCGGCCTTCGGTCTCCTTGAGCCGCAGCACGCTGGCGTCGCCACCGGGACCGGCGACGGTGTTGAGGAAGAGCTGGTGGTCGTACTGGCGCCACACCCAGCTCTTGTCCGCGATGTTCGGGGAGGCGAGCAGGTCGAGGAGCTCGCCGGACAGGTCGGTCCCGGGGGGAAAGCGCGTGAACAGCTCGCGCGCCGGATCTGCGGCCTGCCGCACGTCGAGATCGTCGGGCGGCGCGAGCGGTCGGTGGTAGAGCGGTCCGTCGCCCAGGCTCCCGATCGGGACGTCGGCCACCGGCTCGCGGTCCGAGGAGACCTCCGGCGGGTCGTCGCCCAGTGGAGGGAGCGGGTTCGCGCCCGGGACCCCGACCGAGTCGAAGTAGCCGTCGTAGACGCGGAAGCGACCCGAATCGGTGACCCGCCCGACCACACTGGCGCGGATCTCCCAGCGATCGCACAGCACGAGGACCTCGTCGAGGTTCTCGGGAGTGACGATCGCGAGCATGCGCTCCTGGCTCTCCGAGGTCAGGACCTCGACCGGGTTCATGCCCGGCTCCCGCTTGGCGACGCGCGCCGCGTCGACGTCCATCCCGGCGCCGGTCTTCGCCGCGGTCTCGGACGCCGCGCACGACAGGCCCGCGGCACCCAGGTCCTGGACGCCGATCGCCAGGCCCGCGTCGAGCAGCTCGAGGCACGCCTCGATGAGCTTCTTCTCCTCGAACGGGTCACCGACCTGGACCGACGGCCGCTTGGTCTCGGAGCCTTCGACGAAGCCGGCCGACGCGAGCACGCTCGCACCGCCGATCCCGTCGCGCCCGGTGGACGAGCCCATCAACACCGCGAGGTTGCCTGCCCCCTCGGCCCGCGCGAGCACCAACCGCTCCTTCGGGAGCACGCCGAGGCAGAGCACGTTCACCAACGGGTTGCCCGTGTAGCACTCGTCGAACACGACTTCGCCGCCGACCGTCGGGACTCCCACCGCGTTGCCGTAGCCGCTGATCCCGCTGACCACCCCCTCGAACAGGTAGCGGGTGCGCGGATCGTCGAGCGGACCAAAGCGCAACGGGTCCATCACCGCGATCGGGCGGGCGCCCATCGAGAAGATGTCGCGGATGATGCCACCGACTCCGGTTGCCGCGCCCTGGTAGGGCTCGACCGCGGACGGGTGGTTGTGGCTCTCGATCCGGATCGCGACCGCCAGCCCGTCGCCCACGTCGATGACCCCGGCGCCCTCGCCCGGGCCGACGAGCACCCAGGGTGCCTCGGTCGGCAGGCGGCCGAGATGCGATCGCGACGACTTGTAGGAGCAGTGCTCGGACCACATCACGGAGTACATCGCGAGCTCGAGTCCGGTGGGCTCCCGCTCGAGCTCGTCGACGACGGCCGCGAGCTCGGCGTCGGTCATGCCGAGCTGACGATGCAGAGGCTGATCGGGCGGGGTCACGAGCCGAACGCGTAACCCAGGTCCGGTGCGACCAGCACCGGGCGGTAGACGATGCCGCGAGCAGCGAGGGTCGCGCCGAGCTGCCCGCCCCGGTCGAGCAGGAGCGACGCGGCCACGATCTCACAACCGAACTCGCTGATCGCGTCGACCGCGGTGAGCACCGCGGAGCCGGTCGTCGAGGTGTCTTCGACGACCAGGACGCGGTCGCCCGGGTCGAGCGGACCGGCGATGCGGCCACCCACCCCGTGACCCTTGGCTTCCTTGCGCACCGCGAAGCTGCGCTTGCCGGTGACGAACGCGACCGCGAGCGCCACCGGCACCGCGCCGACCGCGAGCCCGCCCACCGCGTCGAACTCGACACCGTCGAGCGCCTCCACGATCGCCTCACCGACGATCTCGACGCAGTCACCCCGGAACGTCACCTGGCGGCCGTCGAGGTACCAGTTCGACGTGCCACCGGAGGACAGCGTGAACTCGCCCTCCTCGATCGCGTGCTCACGCAGTGCTGCGGCCAACGCCGCCTGAGCCGGCCTCATGAAGCGAGGAGCGCCGAACGCTTCGTCGCGGCCGCGAGCAGCGAGCGCAGGAGCACGACGCCGTCGTCCGATCCGAGCATGGCATCGCTGGCACGCTCGGGGTGGGGCATGAGCCCGACGACGTTGCCCGCTGCGTTGCGGATGCCCGCGATGTCGTCGAGGCTCCCGTTCGGGTTGTCGACGTAGCGCATCACGACCCGGTCCTCGCCCCGGAGCTCGGCGAGCGTCTCGGGGGAGCAGACGTAGTTGCCCTCGAAGTGGTTGATCGGGATGCGCAGCACGTCGCCGCTGCGAGCCTGGCTCGTCAGCACCGACGCGGTGGACTCGACCCGCAGGTCGACGGACTCGCACAGGAACTTCAGGCCCGCGTTCTTCTGGAGCGCCCCGGGGAGCAGACCCGCTTCGCAGAGCACCTGGAAGCCGTTGCAGATCCCGACCACCGGTCCACCGGCCGCCGCGAGCTGCGCGACGGACTCCATGACCGGTGAGAACCGGGCGATCGCACCCGTCCGCAGGTAGTCGCCGTGGGCGAAGCCGCCCGGGACCACGACGGCGTCGACCCCGGCGAGGTCGTGCTCGGTGTGGAAGAGGATCTTCGCGGAGCCGCCGAGCTGCTCGACGGCGTGCTGGACGTCCAGCTCGCAGTTCGTGCCGGGGAACTGGACGATTCCGACCATGGCACTCATCCGACGAGCTCCGAGAGGGAGATGTCGAAGGCTTCGATGACCGGGTTGGCGAGGAGCCGGTGGCACATCTCCTCGACCTGGGTGCGTGCCGCGCCTTCATTCTCCGCCTCGACGACGAGCCGGATGCTCTTCCCCACCGAGACCTGCGTCACGTTCGTGTAGCCGAGCGCCGGAAGTGCCCGCTCGACGGTCGCGCCCTGCGGGTCGAGGATGCCCGGCAGGTGGCTGACGTCGATCCGAGCTTCGTAGCGCGCCATCAGTCCAGCTCCGAGGGCCGCTCGGGCCGCGCTTCGCTCATGCATTCGAGACTATCCGCCGTACCAGTCCGCGAAGGACTGGCCGGAGAGTCGTTCGTAGGCCTCGATGTAGCGGCCCCGCGTCCCCGCGATCACCGCCTCCGGGAGAGGTGGCGCGGGCGGAGTCCGGTCCCAGTCGAGCGTCAGGTAGTAGTCGCGGACGTACTGCTTGTCGAAGGACGGCGGCGAACCGCCGATCTCGTAGTCCTCCGCCGGCCAGTACCGCGACGAGTCCGGCGTCAGCACCTCGTCGATGAGCAGCAGCTCACCGTCCGGAGCGAGGCCGAACTCGAACTTGGTGTCCGCGAGGATGATCCCGCGCGACGCCGCGTGCGCCGCGCCCCGCTCGTAGATCGCGAGCGCCGCGTCCCGGAGACGCTCGAAGACGTCCGCGCCCACCGCGGCGATCGCCTCGGCGTCCGACATCGGCAGGTCGTGCCCGCTCTCCGCCTTGGTGGTCGGGGTGAAGAGCATCTGGGGCAGCTCCTCGGCCTCGCGCATGCCCGTCGGCATCGGCCGGCCCTGCACCGTGCCCACCTCCCGGTACTCCGTCCACGCACCGCCGAACAGGTACCCCCGGGCGATGCACTCCATGCGCACCGGATCGGTCCGGCGCACCAGCATCGCCCGGCCGTCCGCGTCGGGACGGCTTCCGGGCGGGAAGTCGGCGGGATCGACCGAGATCACGTGGTTCGGGAGCAGATCGGCGACGCGCTCGAACCAGAACGACGAGATCGCGGTCAGCACGCGGCCCTTGTCCGGGATCACGTCGGGCAGCACGACGTCGAAGACCGACACCCGGTCCGACGCCACCATCAGCAACCGGTCGTCACCGGCGTCGTAGAGATCGCGGACCTTCCCGGTGTACTCGTGCGGGAGCGTGATCGTCATCGGCTCACGCGGCTCCGTTCGCCGCGTCGAGCACCTCGAACGTGCGACCCACGTTCGCGATCGCGCGCTTCAGGTCGAAGCACGCCTTGAGCTGCTCGGGGGTGAGCGTCTTCGTGATCTCGGGGTCCTCGCGCAGCACCTCGATGAACGGTCGCCGCTCCTCCCAGGTCCGGAGCGCGTTGCGCTGCACGACTCGGTACGCGTCGTCACGCGACCGCCCGCACTCCACGAGCGCGAGGAGCACCGGCTGACTGAACACAAGGCCGTAGCTGGAGTCGAGGTTCTCGATCATCCGCTCGGGGTAGACGTGCATGCCTTCGACGATCGAACGGAACTTCACGAGCACGTAGTAGGCGAGCGCGCACGAGTCGGGGAGGATGATCCGCTCGACCGAGGAGTGGGAGATGTCGCGCTCGTGCCAGAGCGCGACGTTCTCGAGCCCGGCACCGAGGTTGCCGCGCAGCACTCGCGCGAGGCCGCTCAGCTGCTCGGCCTTCACCGGGTTGCGCTTGTGGGGCATGGCCGAGGAACCCTTCTGCTTCCCGGCCCGGAACGGCTCCTCGACCTCGCGCAGCTCGGTGCGTTGCAGGTGGCGGATCTCGGTTGCGAACGCCTCGACGCTCGCACCCACCGTCGCGCACGCGTACAGCAGCTCCGCATGACGATCCCGTGCCAGCACCTGGGTGGCCGGGACTGCGCTGAGGCCGAGGTGCCCGCAGACGTACTGCTCGACGAACGGGTCGACGTTGGAATAGGTCCCGACCGCGCCCGAGAGCTTGCCCACCGCGATCACCGCGCGGGCGCGGCGCAGGCGCTCGACGTCGCGGCGCACCTGCAGGGCCCACAGCGCGAGCTTGACGCCGAACGTCGTCGGCTCGGCATGGATGCCGTGCGTGCGACCCACCATCGGGGTGTCGCGGTACTCGTGGGCCTGCCGGGTGATCGCGGCATCGAGCGCGACCGCGGCGTCGATGAGCAGATCGGCGGCGCGTGTGAGCTGGAGCGAGAGCGCGGTGTCCACGACATCGCTCGACGTGAGGCCGTAGTGCACCCAGGTGCCTTCGGGCTGGCCGACCCGCTCCTGCACCACGTCGACGAACGCGGCGACGTCGTGCTCGGTGATCAGCTCGCGTTCTTCGATCGCCGCGACGTCGAAGCCGGCCCGCTCGCGCACGGCGACCGCCGCATCCTTCGGCACGACGCCGAGCTCGGCCCACGCCTCGGTCGCGAGGATCTCGACCTCCAGCCAGGCGCCGAAGCGCGCCTCGTCGGTGAACAGGCTCGTCATCTCGGGGAGGGAGTACCGGGGGATCATGAGGGCTCCGTGGTCGCGGCGGCGGCAATGTCGGTGCGGTACTGCATCCCGGGCCAGGAGATGAGGCGTGCCGCGTCGTAGGCGCGGGTGCGGGCGGCAGCGATCGTCGGCGCCAGTGCGGTCACCGCAAGCACGCGCCCGCCTGCGGTCCGGATGTCGTCGCCGTCGCGGACGGTTCCCGCGTGGAACACGTTGACGTCCTCGATCGCGGCCGCGGCCTCGAGGCCCGTGATGACATCACCGGTGCGCGGCGCGGCGGGGTAGCCCTCCGATGCGAGCACGACACCGACGCACGCCTGGTGCAGGAACTCCACCGGCGTCCGCAGCCGGCCGGTTGCCGCCTCCGAGCAGTGCACGCCGAGGTCGCTGATCAACCGGGGCAGGACGACCTGGCACTCGGGATCGCCGAAGCGGACGTTGTACTCGAGCACCTTCGGCCCCTCGGGAGTGAGCATCAACCCGGCGTAGAGCACGCCCCGGTACTCGACGTGGCGCTCCGCCAGCACCGCGAGCGTGGGCTCCACCGCGATGTTCATCACCTCGTCGACGAGATCCGCTCCTGCGATCGGCACGGGCGAGTACGCGCCCATGCCACCGGTGTTCGCACCCGCGTCACCGTCGCCGATGCGCTTGAAGTCCTGGGCCGGTGCGAGCGGGACGCCTTGGGTCGATCCGTCGCACAGCACGAGGAGCGACACCTCGGGACCGGTGAGACCCTCCTCGATCACCAGGCTGCGGCCGGCGTCACCGAAGGCCGCGCCCGAGAGGTACTCGCGCACCGCATCCCGTGCCTCGGCGAGGCGCTCGGTGACGACGACGCCCTTGCCGGCGGCGAGCCCGTCGGTCTTCACCACATAGAACCCGGGGAGCGTCTCGAGATAGTCGAGCGCCTCGGCTTCCTGGCTCGCGTGGAACGCGCGGTGGCGCGCGCTCGGAACGCCCGCTTCCTCGAGCACTTGCTTCATCCAGGCCTTCGAGCCTTCCAGCCGGGCCGCCGCGGCAGAAGGCCCGAACACCGCGACGCCGCTCGCCCGCAGATCGTCGGCGAGCCCTTCGACGAGTGGCGCCTCGGGTCCGATCACCACGAGCTCGAAGTTCTCGAGGCTCGCGATCGCCTCGTCGAGCTTCATGCACGGCCCGAGCTCGGCCATGCCCGGATTGCCCGGCGCACAGACGACCGCGTCCACCACCGGTGACCGGGTGAGGGCCCACGCGAGCGCGTGCTCGCGTCCGCCCGAGCCGACGACGAGGACGTTCACTACGCGGCGCGGGGGAGCACGACGGTCTGGTCGCGCGCCGGGCCTACGGACACGAAGCTCACGTGCACGCCGGTGTACTGCTCGATGAAGCGCACGTACTCACGCGCCGCGGCAGGGAGATCTTCGATCCGCTCGGCCCGCTCGACGTCGACCTGCCAGCCGGGGAGCGTCTCGTAGATCGGCCGGACCTTGTGCAGCACCGACTGGTGGTACGGCACGTGGTCGTAGCGTGCGCCACTGTCGTCCTCGTACGCGACGCAGACCTTGAGCTCGGGCAGGGGCGAGAGCACGTCGAGCTTCGTGATCGCGAGCTCGGTGCAGGTGTTGAGGCGCGTCGCGTGCTTGAGCATCACCAGGTCGAGCCAGCCCGCCCGGCGCTTCCGGCCCGTGTTCGTGCCGAACTCGCGGCCGCGCTCGACGAGGAGATCGCCGACCTCGTCGCCCTCGAACAGCTCGGTCGGGAACGGCCCGCTGCCGACTCGGGTGACGTACGCCTTGACGATGCCCGTGATGCGCTCGATCGCGCGCGGTCCCACACCGGCGCCGGCACCCACGCCGCCGGCGACCGGGTTGCTGGAGGTCACGAAGGGATACGTGCCGTGATCGAGATCGAGGTAGGTGGCCTGCGCGCTCTCGAAGAGCACCCACTGGCCGACGTCCAGCGCCTCGTGGACCAGGTGGACGGTGTCGTCGATCAGCGGCGCGAGCCGGTCCACGTAGCCGAGGTACTGCTCTGCGATCTCACCCGCGTCCATCGGCAGGCGGTTGTAGACCTTGGTCAGCATGCCGTTCTTCTCGCGCAGCGCCAGGTCCAGCTTCTCGCGGAAGATCTTCGGGTCCAGCAGGTCCTGGATCCGCAGGCCCACGCGCATCGCCTTGTCCGCGTAGGTCGGGCCGATGCCCCGCTTGGTGGTGCCGAGCTTGTTCTTGCCGAGGTAGCGCTCGGTGAGCCGGTCGAGCTCGTGGTGGTACGGCATGATCAGGTGGGCGTTGCCGGAGACCCGGATCCGCCGGCTGTCGATGCCCTTGGACTCCAGCATGTCGAGCTCGGCGAGCAGCACCGCGGGATCGACCACGACACCGTTGCCGATGACGGGCACGACCCAGGGATACAGGACGCCGCTCGGCACCAGCTGCAGCTTGAACACCTCGCCGTCCACGACCAGCGTGTGACCCGCGTTGTGTCCACCTTGATACCGGACGCACAGCGAGGCTTCCTTGGCGAGGTAGTCGGTGAACCGACCCTTGCCTTCGTCGCCCCACTGGGTACCGACGATTACCGCCCCAGGCACGCAGCGCTCCTCGAGTTGTTCGCGCTCACGTTGGGTACAGGCTAGTCGGCGCACCCGATGTCTGCGCCTTGGTGGTTCGCCTACGTGCCGACGGGCGCCGTACGGAGGAACACCAAGCCGTCAGGTGACGCATCCACCGTGATCGTGTCGCCTTCCCGGTATTCGCCCTGCAGCACCGAGAGCGCGATCGGATCCGCGATCTCGCGCTGGATCACCCGCTTGAGTGGCCGAGCCCCGAAGTCAGGGTCGTAGCCCACGCGCGCGACGTGCTGGAGCGCGGCTTCGGTCAGCACGAGACCAAGACCTCGGTCTTCGAGCCGCTTGCGCAGCTGACCGACCTGGATCTCGACGATCTGCTCGATGTGGCGCTCGTCGAGCCGATGGAAGACCACGAGCTCGTCGATGCGGTTCACGAACTCCGGCTTGAAGTGCTGGTGCACCGCGGCCATCACGACCGACTCGTCCGCGCCACCACCAAGGTTGCTCGTCATGATCAGGACGCAGTTCGTGAAGTCCACCGTCCGGCCCTGGCCGTCGGTCAGGCGACCGTCGTCCATGAGCTGCAGCAGCACGTTGAACACGTCGGGGTGTGCCTTCTCGACCTCGTCGAGCAGGACGACCGCGTAGGGCCGGCGCCGCACCGCTTCGGTGAGCTGCCCACCCTCGTCGTAGCCGACGTACCCCGGAGGCGCGCCGACGAGGCGCGAGACCGAGTGCTTCTCCATGTACTCGCTCATGTCGATGCGGACCATGGCGCGCTCGTCGTCGAAGAGGAAGTCGGCGAGCGTGCGCGCGAGCTCGGTCTTGCCCACACCCGTCGGACCGAGGAAGAGGAACGACCCGATAGGTCGGTTCGGATCCGAGAGACCCGCGCGCGACCTGCGGATCGCGTTCGCCACCGCGGTGACCGCCTCGTCCTGGCCGATGACCCGGCTGTGCAGCACGTCCTCCATGCGGACGAGCTTCTGCATCTCGCCCTCCATGAGCCGGCTGACCGGGACGCCGGTCCACTTCGCCACGATCTCGGCGACGTCCTCCTCGTCGACCTCTTCCTTCAACATCTGCTCGTCGTGCTGGAGCTCGTCGAGCCGGGCCGTCTTCGCCTCGATCTCGGTCTCGAGCTCGCGCATCGTCCCGTACCGAAGCTCGGCCGCGCGCTGCAGGTCACCGTCTCGCTCGGCCTTCTCGGCGTCCATGCGGGCCTGCTCGAGGCGCTCCTTGACCTCGCGGATCTCGGCGATCGCGTCGCGCTCGGCCTGCCAGTGGGCGACCATCCCGTCGCGCTGCTCCTCGAGCTCGGCGAGCTCGGCCTCGAGCGCGGCCAACCGGTGCTTGGACGCGTCGTCGGTCTCCTTGGCCAGCGCCGCCTTCTCGATCTCCAGCTGGCGGATCCGGCGCTCCACCACGTCGATCTCGAACGGCATCGAGTCGATCTCGATCCGCAGCCTCGACGCGGCCTCGTCCACCAGGTCGATCGCCTTGTCCGGGAGCTGGCGGCCGGGGATGTAGCGGTCCGAGAGCACCGCGGCGGCGACGAGCGCCGCGTCCTGGATGCGCACACCGTGGTGCACCTCGTAGCGCTCCTTCAGGCCACGAAGGATGGCGATCGTGTCCTCGACCGACGGCTCCCCGACGAACACCTGCTGGAAGCGCCGCTCGAGCGCGGGATCCTTCTCGATGTGCTTGCGGTACTCATCGAGCGTCGTGGCACCGATCATGCGCAGCTCACCGCGGGCGAGCATCGGCTTGATCATGTTGCCCGCGTCGACCGCGCCCTCGGCACCGCCCGCGCCCACGATCGTGTGCAGCTCGTCGAGGAACGTGATGATCTCGCCGTCGGAGTCGGCAATCTCCTTGAGCACCGCCTTGAAGCGCTCTTCGAACTCGCCCCGGTACTTCGCGCCGGCGACGAGCGCGCCGATATCCAGCGAGATCAGCCGCTTGTCACGCAGGCCGTCGGGAACGTCACCTTCGACGATGCGGCGCGCCAGCCCCTCGGCGATCGCGGTCTTGCCCACCCCGGGCTCACCGATGAGGACGGGGTTGTTCTTGGTGCGGCGGCTCAGCACCTGGATGACCCGCCGGATCTCCTCGTCGCGGCCGATGACCGGGTCGAGCTTGCCGCGGCGCGCGTCCTCGGTGAGGTCGCGGCCGAACCGCTCGAGCGCCTGGTACTGCTCTTCGGGGTTCTCGCTCGTGACGCGGTGGGAGCCACGCACCTTCTTCAAGGCGTCCAGCACCGTGTCGGTCGTGACCCCCAGGCCACGCAGGAGGTCGCCGACGCCGCCCGGCACCTTCGTCATCGCGAGCAGCAGGTGCTCGGTGGAGAGGTAGTCGTCGCCGAGATCGCGGCGCTCCTCGTCCGCGGCCTCGAGGAGCTTGTAGGTGTCCGGCGAGATCTGCGGAGGAGAGGCGGTAGCGCCGTAGACCTGGGGCAGCGCAGCGAGCGCCGCGTCCACCTGGTCCCGCACGTTCTTCGGGGACACCCCCACGCCCTCGAGCACCCCGGGCACGACCCCTTCGGGCTGGCCGATCAGCGCGTGGAGCAGGTGCTCCGAGCCGACCTGGGCGTGGTGCTGGTCGCGCGCCAACGCCTGGGCGGCGCCGATGGCCTCCTGGCTCTTGCGGGTGAACTTGTTGGGGTCGAGCGGCATGCGTTGGACCTCGTTCGTCAATGCGGGTGAACCGTCGAACTTGATAACGAGATTGTCAACCTGACCATTCCCGGCTAGGTCGTGGTTTCGAATTCCCGGTCCAGGATCGCGATCGGCTCGTTCTCCCAGATGCCGTACCGCAGGTGCCAGCGCCGCAGCCACGTCGGCGACCACCAATTGAGGCGACCGGCCAGGCGCATGAACGCCGGGACCAGCGTGGCCCGGATCAGGAAGGCGTCCACCAGGACCGCCAGGGAGAGCCCCACGCCGAAGAGCTGGACGATCGAGACCTCCGAGGTCGCGATCCCCACGAACACGATCGTGAGGAGCAGGGCTGCAGCCGTGACGATCCGCCCCGTCTTCTGGAGCCCGACCCGGACCGCGTGCTCGTTGTCGCGGTCGAGGTCGTACTCCTCCTTGATCCGCGACAGCAGGAAGACCTCGTAGTCCATGGAGAGCCCGAACGCGATGCAGAACATCAGGATCGGCGTGAAGACGTCGATGCTCCCCGTCGGCGTGAAGCCGAGCACGTCCGAGAAGTGACCCTCCTGGAAGATCCACACCATCGCCCCGAACGTGGCGGTGAGACTGAGGACGTTGAGCAGCAACGCCTTCACCGGGACGAGCAGGCTGCCCGTCATCAGGAACAGCAGCACGAACGTGGCGATCGCGATGAGCCCGAGCGTCCACGGCAACACGCTCGTGACCGACTCCTTGGTGTCGACCAGGGTGGCGGACTCGCCGGCCACGGTGAACGCGAACGGCGCCGCGGTTGCCCGGATGTCCTTGACGAGGCGCTCGCCCGCGGCGGAGTGCGGCTCGATGTTGGGCACGACGGAGAGCCAGGTTCCCGTCGTGCCCCGATCGGGCTTGAACCGGGCGCTGAGATCGTTCGGCGGCGCCACGATGACCGCGCCCTTCGCCTTCAGGTAGTAGCCGTTGCCCGCGTCGACCCGCGCGACGCCCGGGAGGACCACGAGCTTCTTGGCGAACGCCTGGATCGCGTCGTTGTCGGTCGTGAGGCTCGCGTTGGGTGCGAGCACCTGGAGCGCATCCGCCTCGCGGCTCGCGAAGTTCTTCCGGATCTGGTCGGTCGCAGCACGACTCGTGATGTGGTCGGGGACGACGCGGTCGTCGATGAGGCCGGGGTTGAAGTTGAGGAACGGGATCGCGAGCACGACGAGCACCGCGCTCACGCCGAGCGCGTAGGGAATGGGGTGCTTCATGACCCGCGCGGCCTGCCGCCCCCAGACACCGTCCGCCGACGGGGGCTTCTGCTTGAAGACCCGCAGCGCCTCGACCCGCGGTCCGAGCACGGCGAGGATCGCCGGCAGGACGATCACCGACGCGACCGCGGCAAGGAACACGACCGCGACACCGGCATACGCGAACGAACGCAGGTATGTCACCGGGAAGAGCAGCAGCGAGGCCAGCGAGATCATGACCGTGCCGGCGCTGAACACGACCGTGCGCCCCGCGGTCTGCATCGTGCGCCCGACCGCGACGTTCGTCGACGCTCCGTTCGCGAGCTCCTCCCGGTAGCGGGACACGACGAACAGGCTGTAGTCGATCGCCAGACCGAGACCGAGTGCGGTGGTGAGGTTCAGGGCGAAGACCGAGACCTCGGTGAGCGACACCAGGATCGTCAGGATCATGAGGGTGGCGACGACGGCGAGGAGCCCGACGCTCAGGGGCAGCAGGGCCGCGATGAGCCCGCCGAACACGAGCACGAGCGCGATGAACGTGACGGGCGCGGTGAGCATCTCGGAGCGTTGGAGGTCGTGCTCGGCCTGCTTGCTCACCTGGCGGGCGATCTCGGCCCGTCCGGTGACCTCCGTCCTCACGACCTCCGTGGTCCGCGTGTACTTCTCCGACAGCTTCTCGGCGACTTTGACCTTGGCGTCGAGATTGCCCCTGACCGAGGCGAAGACGAGCGCCTGCCTGCTGTCGTCGCTCTTCAGCGGGCCGAGGTTCCCCACCCAGTACGACGACGCCTGCACGATGCCGGGCTCGCCACCCAGCTGCTTCGTGAGCTCCAGGCCCGCGGCCCGGACGTCCGGGTCGTCGACCTTGCCGTGGCGGGCCGTCACGAGGACGACGAAGTCCGACTGGCCCGCCTTGCTGAACCGCTGCTGGAGCGCGACCGCGGTGCGGGCAGACTCCGAGCCGGGATCCTCCATCCCCCCGACGGTGAGCTGCTTCGCGACGCCGCCGCCGATGATCGCCGCGAGGGGCAGGAACAGCGCGGCCAGGACGATGACCACCCAACGTCGATGCACCACGAACAACGCGAGCCGACGCACCTGCACCTCCTGGAACGCGCCGCACCTCGGTCGGGTGCCCCCGGGTCGCGTCGCCGGTACGCTACGGCCGCGGCGGGCAGGGCGCACGCTCGGACCCTCACGGTCGGCGCGGGGACGAGAGGCGGAGGATGGCAGGCTCCAAGCGGGAACTGACCGAGCTGCTCACGGAGGTCGGGCTCTTCTCGCGCTGCACCAAGCGGGAGCGCCAGACGATCGCGCGCCACGCGCAAACGGCCGAGCTGCCGGCGGGCACCGATCTCGTGCGCGAAGGCGAGCCCGGTGACGCACTGTTCGTCATCCTCGAGGGCGAAGCGGTGGTGACCCGCGACGGCGACGAGGTCGCGCGCGTCGGACCCGGCTCCCACTTCGGCGAGCTTGCGATCCTCGACGGCGCGCCGCGCAGCGCGACGGTGGTCGCCGCGACCGACGTGAAGGTCGCCGTGCTCGGGATCCGGATGTTCCGTACCCTCCTGCGCGAGTTCCCCGAGCTCGCCGAACAGCTCCTCGTCGGTCTGGCCGGAGAGCTGCGGGCGGCCCAGGCCGCAGTGCAGCAAGCCACCCATACGCAATGACGGTGATCTCGATCGACGAGCTGGATCGGCTCGTCCAGGAGAACCGCGTGCTCGGCACCATGGACGCCGACGCGCGCCGGCAGCTACGCGCGGCATTGGAACCGGTCTCGGTGCCGGGCGGCACCGTGCTCATCCGCGAAGGAGACCCCGCCGATTGCCTGTTCCTCGTGGCCGCAGGGCGCCTGCGCGTCGTGACGACCGACGCCGACGGCGAGGAGATCCCGCTCGCCGAGATCGGCCGCGGCGACCTGGTGGGTGAGATGGCGCTGATCACCAACCGCCCCCGGACGGCCACGGTCCAGGTGCTGCGGGACACCCACCTGCTGCGGCTCTCGACGGAGGCGTTCACCCAGCTGGTCTCCGACCACCCCGAGTCCGCCCGCCGCATCAGCACCGAGATGGTGGACCGTCTGCTCCACGCGCGGCTGGTCGGCCGTCGGAGCACACCCGTGGTGAGCATCGCGTTGCTGCCGCTCGGCCCCGAGGCATCGGTCCACCAGTTCGGCGAGCACTTCGAGCGCGCGCTGGCCCGGCTCGCGGGATCGGCGCGCGAGATCGACTCGACCGCCGCGGCCGCGGCGGTCGGCGACGAGCTCGAAGGGCACCGGCTCGCCGCGTGGTGCAGCGATCTCGAGACCGAGAACCGGGTGGTCGTGTACCACGCCGATGCCGAACCCACGACGTGGACCCGCGCGTGCATCCGTCAGGCCGACCTGCTGCTGCTCGTCGCGGACGCAACGACCTCACCCGAGCTCCGACGCGTCGAACAGGTCGCGTTGGCGAGTCGCGAGATCGCGCACAACCGCACCGAGCTGGTGCTCGTCCACCCGGCCTGGACCGAGGATCCCCGCGGCACCCGCCGCTGGCTCGCGCCCCGATCGCTCCACCGGAGCCACCACGTGCGGACCCACCGTCAAACCGACGCGGACCGGGTCGCTCGACTCGTGCTCAACCGGGGTATCGGGGTCGTCTACAGCGGCGGCGGAGCCCGCGGAATCGCCGAGCTCGGCGTGCTGCGTGCACTCCGCGAAGCGAACGTGCCCATCGATGCCGCGGGTGGTACGAGCATCGGCTCGATCATCGCCGGCGCCACCACGACCCAGATGGACATCGCAGCGACGACGGCCATGTTGAAGGAGGCGCTCATCGACGGGAAGTCGCCCGTCGACATCACCTTCCCGATCGTCTCGATCGCGGCCGGCGCGCGCGTGTCGAAGAGCATGCAGGACGCATCGCGCGGCCTCGACTTCGAAGACGCCTGGCTCAACGGGTTCTGCGTGTCCACGAACCTCACGCGCGGCGAGGTCGAGGTGCACCGGGCCGGGCCGGGATGGGTGGGGCTGCGCGCGAGCTTCTCGATCCCCGGTGTGTTCCCACCGATGCGCACGGCCGACGGCGACCTGCTCGTCGACGGCGGCGTGCTCGACAACATGCCGGTCGGCATCATGCGCAGCCTGTTCAGCGGCATCAACGTGATCGCGGTCGACGTCGGCAGCAAACGCGACATCCGCGCCGGCGCGCTGCCGGACTCCGGCGTCGTGTCCGGCTGGAAGTGGCTGTTGCAGCGCGCCGACCCGCGCGTGCAGGCACCCGAGATGGCCGGCATCATCCGCATCATCATGCGCATCACCGAGCTGGGTGGCTCCGGGGCGGCGGACCTCGGCGACCTCTACATCCGGCCCCCGGTCGACGGGGTCGCGATGCTCGACTTCGGCGCCTTCGACCGGCTCATGGAGATCGGCTACGCGACCGCGAGCGTCGCGATCGAGGAATGGCTCAGCTCGGACCGCGCCCCCAAGTTCTGAGACTGCACCCCAGGGTCGGCGGAGGGCACCGTCCGGACCGTCCTTCGCCGGGTGCGCGTGTCGGCGTCTACCGGCGGCGGAGCGCGACGGGCCGCGGTCGGACCGGGACGAGGTCCCGGCGATAGCTGCGGTGCACGCGCTCGACGGCTTCGCGCGCGTCCCGGCGCGCGGCGTCGAGATCGGCGCGGAGACGCTCGACCGTCCTTTCGAGCTCGAGGATCCGCCGCACCCCGGCGAGGCCGACGCCGTCGTTGGTGAGCTCCTGGAGCCGGCGCAGCAGCGCGATGTCGCGATCCGAGTACCGGCGGCTGCGGCCGACCGTGCGCGCGGGCTCGATGAGGCCCTTGCGCTCGTAGATGCGAAGCGTCTGGGGATGGACCCCT
Organism: Acidimicrobiia bacterium; assembly: GCA_017882945.1. Classification (GTDB taxonomy): domain Bacteria; phylum Actinomycetota; class Acidimicrobiia; order IMCC26256; family JAENVU01; genus Chersky-806. Next base: position 18,348 of record JADGON010000129.1, read on the forward strand.
GCGAGCTCCGCGGCGACCGAGATGATGTACAGCGCGCGCTCGTCCTGGGCCACGGTCCTACACCTCCAGCTGCTCGCGCGGGTTCCCGGGGAACGCGGCGGCGAACGCTTCCAGCGCCTGGCGCTGCTCGTCGTTGAGCTTGGTCGGGACGTCGATGTCGTAGGTCACCAGCAGATCACCGGACGAGCCCTTGGCCGGCGCGATGCCCCGGCCCTTGACCTTCTGGGTCGTGCCGCCCTTCGTCCCACCCTTCACCTTGAGGGTGACCGGGTCCGTGAGCGTCGGCACCTTCACCCGCGCACCGAGCGCGGCTTCCGCGATGGTGAGGGGCACGTGCACGGTCAGGTCGAGCTTGCCCTTGCGCCCGAAGATCGGGTGCGGGCGGACGTGGACGACCACGTAGAGATCGCCGGAAGGCCCGCCGTTCGCCCCGGCGCCGCCGCGCTCCTTGACCCGGATCCGTTGCCCGTCGTCGACACCGGCCGGGATCTTCACCTTGACCTCGCGGGGACGGACCTCGACCCCGGTCCCGCGGCAGTGCGAGCACGGGGTGGTGATGATCGCCCCACGCCCACCGCACGTGGGACAGACCTGGGAGAACGAGAACGGTCCCTGGTCGACCGCGATCTGTCCGGACCCGCCGCAGTCGGGGCACGTCTCGGGTCTCGTTCCTGGCGCGGCACCGCTCCCGTGGCACACCGAGCACGCGGCCTCCGCCGTGAACGACACCGACGTGGTCACACCATGGATCGCGTCCATGAAGTCGAGGTGCAGCTCGGTCTCGAGGTCCGAGCCGCGCTGCGGCGCGTGCCGTGCGTTGCGGCCGCGTCCTCTGCCGAACCCACCGCGCCCGCCCCGCCCGCCGGGCGCGCCACCCCCGAACAGCCCACCGAGCAGGTCCGAGAAGTCGACGCCTTCTTCGAACGTGAAACCCTCACCACCCGCGCCGAAGCCCCCCGGCCCGCCGGGACCGGCGCTGTACGCGCCGGACGCGACCATGCTCCGGACCTCGTCGTACTCCTTGCGCTTCGTCGCGTCAGAGAGCACGTCGTTGGCCGCCGAGACCTCCTTGAACTTCTCCTCGGCCTCGCGGTTTCCCGGGTTCGCGTCGGGGTGGTACTGCTTCGCCAGCTTGCGGTAGGCGCGCGTGATCTCCTTCTCGGTCGCACCCTGGGGGACGCCGAGTACCGAGTAGTAGTCCTTGTCGAACCACTCACGCTGCGGTGCCATCGGGCTATCTCGCTACCTTCACCATCGCCGGTCGGAGCACGCGACCCTTCAACCGGTACCCGGTGCGGAGGATGTCCGCCACCACCGGCTCGCCGTCGCCTTCTTCCTGGAGCACGGCTTCGTGCTCGTTGGGGTCGAACGGCTTCCCGGCTGCATCGATCCGCTCGACGCCGGCCTTCTCCATCACTCCGAGCAGCTCGGCGTAGACGAGCTCGACGCCCTTGCGGAGCTTGTCGTCCGCGTCGATGAGCGCGCCGAGCGCGAGCTCGAACGAGTCGAGCACCGGGAGGAGCTGCTCGACGAGACCCTCGGTGGCCCGCTCGGTGGTCTCGAGCTGACGCCGTTGCATCTGCTTCTTGTAGTTCTCGAAGTCCGCCTGGATCTGCTGGGCGAGCGCGCGCATCTCGTCGCGCTCGCCGGTCAGCCGGGAGAGGTCGGCTTCGAGGGCTGCACCGGCCTCGGCCTCGGCCTCCGCGGCGTCACCGATCGTCTCGGTGCCGCTCGCGTCGGCCTCAGCCGCGGTGTGCACGTCGTTGGTCTCGGGCTCCACGGTCAGGCGCCCTTCGCCTCGCCCTCGTCGACGATCTCGGCCTCGGCGACCTCGTCGTCGCTCGGAGGCGGAGAGCCGGCGCCCGGGCCCGCACCTGCATCAGCCGCGTTCTGCGCCGCCGATGCCGACGCGTAGAGGCGCTGGGCGAACTCCTGGCTCGCGGACACGAGACCCTCGTGCGCCCGCTTGACCGCCTCGATGTCCGTGCCGGCCAGCGCGTCCTTGAGCGCCTTGAGCTCGGTGTCGATCTTCTCGCGCTCGGCGGGCTCGACCTTCTCGCCCTGATCCTTCAGGAGCTTCTCGGTCTGGAAGACGAGGTTGTCCGCGTTGTTCCGGACCTCCGCCTCCTCGCGCCGCTGGCGGTCCTCCTCGGCGTGAGCTTCCGCGTCCTTCATCATGCGGTCGATCTCGTCCTTGCCGAGTGCGGTGCCACCGGTGATCGTCATCTGCTGCTCGCGACCGGTCCCGAGGTCCTTGGCGGAGACGTTCACGATGCCGTTGGCGTCGATGTCGAACGTCACCTCGATCTGGGGAACGCCTCGCGGTGCGGGCGGGATGCCGACCAGCTGGAACGTGCCGAGCGTGTGGTTCCGATACGCCATGTCGCTCTCACCCTGCAGCACCTTGATCTCCACCGAAGGCTGGTTCTCGTCCGCGGTGGTGAACACCTCGGAGCGCTTGGTGGGGATCGTGGTGTTGCGCTCGATGAGCTTCGTCATGATCTGGCCCTTGGTCTCGATGCCGAGGGACAGCGGCGTGACGTCGAGGAGCAGCACGTCCTTCACGTCGCCCTTGAGCACGCCGGCCTGGATCGCGGCACCGACGGCCACGGCCTCGTCCGGGTTGATGCCCTTGTCGCCTTCCTTGCCGGTCAGCTCCTTGAGGAGATCCGAGACCGCAGGCATGCGGGTCGAACCACCGACGAGCAGTACCCGGTCGATCTGGTCCTTCGTGAGGCCGGCGTCGCGAATCGCCTGGTCGAACGGGCCGCGGCAGGCGTCGAGCAGGTCGTGGGTGAGCTCCTGGAACTTCGCCCTCGAGAGCGTGAGCTCCAGGTGCAGCGGCCCCTCGGAGGTGGCGGTGATGAACGGCAGGTTGATGCTCGTCTCGGCCAGGCTCGACAGCTCGATCTTGGCCTTCTCGGCCGCTTCCTTGAGCCGCTGGGTGGCCATCTTGTCGGCGCCGAGGTCGACACCGTGCGCGTTCTTGAACTCGGCGATCATCCAGTCGATGATCCGCTGGTCCCAGTCGTCACCACCGAGGTGCGTGTTGCCGGCGGTCGACTTCACCTCGAACACGCCTTCGCCGAGCTCGAGCACGGACACGTCGAACGTGCCGCCGCCGAGGTCGAAGACGAGGACGGTGATGTCGTTGTCCTTCTCGAGGCCGTACGCCAGCGATGCCGCGGTGGGCTCGTTGATGATGCGGAGGACCTCGAGGCCCGCGATCTCGCCGGCTTCCTTCGTCGCCTGACGCTCGGCGTCACCGAAGTACGCCGGGACGGTCACGACGGCCTGGGTCACCGTGTCACCGAAGTACGCCTCGGCGTCCCGCTTGAGCTTCTGCAGGATCCGGGCGGAGATCTCCTGGGCGTTGTACTTCTTCCCGTCGATGTCGACGGTCCAGTCGGTGCCGATGTGGCGCTTCACGGAACGGATCGTCCGGTCGGGGTTCGTGATCGCCTGGCGCTTGGCCACCTCGCCAACGAGGACCTCGCCGGTCTTGGAGAACGCGACGACCGACGGCGTGGTGCGGTTCCCCTCGGCGTTGGGGATGACGACCGGCTCGCCCGCCTCGAGCACCGAGACGACCGAGTTCGTGGTACCGAGGTCGATTCCTACGGCCTTGGGCATGCTGTGAGCCTCCGAGATTCGAGTGTTCGTGTGGGAACTGGGACTTGTCTGCGGTCGTGCGGGAAACCTTGAGTCGATCGTTAGCAACTTCTATCAGTCGGGCGCTATTCCCCCGAAACCGAGGATCCCTTTCGCCGTGCGACCTGCTCGTTTAGATTCCCTCCCATGTCGCGCCGTGATGCTTTCCTCGACCACCTCGCCCAAGTGCCGCTCTTCTCGGCCCTGTCCCGCAAGGAGCTGGCCCTCGTTGCCCGGCGGGCGGAGGACGTCAACGTCGATCCGGGCCGGGTGCTCGTGAGCGAGGGCTCCACGGGCAGCGAGTTCTTCGTCATCATCGAAGGGGACGCGGCCGTCAGCCGGCGGGGGCGCAAGATCGCGACGCTCGGCCCCGGCGACGCCTTCGGCGAGCTCGCACTGCTCGACAAGGCCCCCCGCAACGCGACCGTCACCGCGCAGACGGCCATGGAGGTCGTCGTGCTCGGCCAACGGGAGTTCGGCGGGCTGATCGACGAGGTACCCGGCTTCGCGCGCAAGCTGCTGGCCGGCATGGCACGACGACTGCGGGACGCGGACGCAAAATCCGTCCAGTGAGCCGCGCCACCGAGGTGTCGCGGTAGGTTCCCCGACCATGCGCAGGTACCTGCCTCGGCCGCACCAGGTTGTCCTGCTCATCGGCTTCCTCACGGCACTCGGCGCGCTGGCATCCGGGCTCGCTCCGGAGCTGACGGGCTGGCACGACGACTCGACCGTCGCGCGCGAGGTCTTCATCAACATCCCGAAGCCGCTCGAGGTCGCCTTCTACCTCGCGGTGTCGACCGCCCTGTTCCTCGTCTCGTGGCTCGTGTCGCTGCGGGTGCGCAACTACGAGCGTGGCAAGCCGGACAACCGCCGGACCACGAAGGACAACGTCCACCGCCGCATGCGTGACTTCCGCAGTGGCGTCTGGATGCGCACGCTGCTGCGTGACCCCGCGGCGGGTGTCATGCACTCGCTCATCTACTTCGGCTTCCTCGTGCTCTTCATCGTCACGCTGGTCCTGGAGGTCGACCACCAGCTGCCGTCCTCGTTGAAGTTCCTCCACGGCCGGACGTACGAGGGCTACGCGTTCATCGGTGACCTCTTCGGGCTCGTGTTCCTGACCGGGATCCTCTGGGCGTTCGCACGCCGCTACGGCCAGCGGCCGTACCGCATCCGGATCAAGACCAAGCCCGAGCACCTCGTCATCCTCGTGACGTTCCTCGCGATCGCGGTCACCGGCTTCACGACCGAGGCGTTCCGGATCGCCGCGCTGCGCAGCTCCGCCGGCTCGGCGGCCAACTTCGAGAAGTGGTCGTTCGTCGGTTGGGCGCTGTCAGGGGTCGTGAAGAGCTGGAGCGTCGGCGGCCTGCACGACGCGCACCGTTGGTCGTGGAGCATCCACGTGATCGCGTTTCTCGGCTTCCTCGTGATCCTGCCGACCACGATGCTGCGCCACATGGTCACGAGCCCGATGAACATGTACCTGAAGGACCGCCCGCGGCCCAAGGGTGCGATGCGCGAGATGCCGAACCTCATGGAGACCGAGCTCGAGACGTTCGGCGCATCCACGGTCGAGGACTTCACCTGGAAGCAGCTGTTCGACACGGACGCGTGCACGGTGTGCGGCCGGTGCACGTCGGTCTGCCCCGCGCACGCGACGGGCAAGCCGCTCGATCCCCGCGAGATCGTGCTCAAGACCGGCGAGGTGATGAACGCCACGGGCTCGCCCCCGACCTCACCTCCCGTGGGCACCGACGTGGAGATCAAGGTCACCGCGGACAACCTGTTCGAGCGCATCACGTCCGCCGAGCTGTGGTCGTGCACGACGTGCAAGGCCTGCGACGAGATCTGCCCGGTGAACATCGAGATCCTCGACAAGATCCTCGACATGCGCCGCTACCTCTCGCTCATGGAGAGCGACTTCCCGGTCGAGCTCGGCAACACGTACCGCTCGATGGAGAACTCCGGCAACGTCTACGGCATGAACCAGGCCGAGCGTGGCGATTGGGCCGCGGGGCTGGAGGGCGTCGAGATCGTCGACCCGGGCTCGAGCTTCGATCACGAGTACCTGTACTGGATCGGCTGCGCAGGCTCGTTCGACGACCGCAACAAGAAGACGAGCCGCGCCGTCTCGAAGCTGCTCCAGCGGGCGGGCATCGACTTCGCGATCCTCGGTCCGAGCGAGCTCTGCACGGGTGACCCGGCGCGGCGCTCCGGCAACGAGTACATCTTCCAGATGCTCGCGATGCAGAACATCGAGGCGCTCGACGGGCTCGGCGTGCGCAAGATCATCACGCAGTGCCCGCACTGCTTCAACACGCTCAAGAACGAGTACCCGCAGCTGAACGGCCACTACGAGGTCGTGCACCACTCCGAGTTCCTGATGGAGCTGATCGCCGACGGCCGCCTGTCCATGGCCGGCGCATCACTCGCCGAGCGGGTCACGTACCACGACTCCTGCTACCTCGGCCGTCACAACGACGTGTACCTCGCGCCCCGGAAGGTCATCGGCTCGCTCGCCGGGATCGACATCGTCGAGATGCCCCGCAACGGCACCAAGGGCATGTGCTGCGGCGCCGGCGGCGCCCGCATGTGGATGGAAGAGACGATCGGCAAGAAGGTCAACGTCGAGCGGACCCAGGAAGCGCTCGCGACCGGAGCCGAGCGCATCGCGGTGGCGTGCCCGTTCTGCTACGTGATGATGGACGACGGCGTGAAGGGCGAGGGGCGCGACGAGGACGTCAAGGTCCAGGACATCGCCGAGATGCTGCTCGAGTCGCTCGAGAACGAAGCGTCGGTGCCCGCACCCGCCTCCGCGACGGACTTCGAGCCCGGCATCTAGGCCGTTCGCTTCGCGCGGGTCGGCTTCCCGCCGAGCTGTCTCCACCTGAAGCAGTCGACCATGTGGTCGTTCACCATGCCGACGGACTGCATCAACGCGTACATGGTCGTCGGGCCCACGAAGCGGAAGCCACGCTTCTTCATGTCCTTGCTCATCGCCAGGGAGATCGGGGTCTGCGCGTCCAACGTCGACGTGTCGCGATGCCGGTTCACCATGGTCTCGCCGTCGACGAACGACCAGAGATAGGCGTCGAGGCTGCCGAGCTCGCGCTGCACCGCGCGCACCGCCCGCGCGTTCGCGACCGTCGACTCGATCTTGGCCCGGTTGCGAACGATCCCGGGGTCGCGGAGCAATCGCTCGACCTTCGCCGAGGTGAAGCGAGCGACCTTCGCCGGATCGAACCCGGCGAACGCCGCTCGGTATCCCTCGCGCTTGCGCAGGATCGTCGACCACGAGAGTCCGGCTTGCGCACCTTCGAGCGAGATCTTCTCGAAGAGCCGCTGGTCGTCGTGCTGGGGAACGCCCCACTCGTCGTCGTGGTACGCGACCATCGCCGGATCGGTGCCCGCCCAGGAGCAGCGAGCCGGCTCGGGCGTCATTCCTCGACGTCTCGGAAGTTGAGGTAGTAGCGGCTCGGAGTCGGACCCCGTTGACCCTGGTACTTCGAGCCCTTCTCCTTGCTGCCGTACGGGTGGTCGGCCGGCGTCGACATCTCGAAGAACGAGATCTGACCGATCTTCATCCTCGGGTACAGCGCGATCGGCAGCGTCGCGACGTTCGACAGCTCGAGGGTGAGATGCCCGTCCCAACCCGCATCGACGAAGCCCGCGGTCGAGTGGATGAGCAGGCCGAGCCGGCCCAGGGAGCTCTTCCCCTCGAGCCGGGCGACCAGGTCGTCGGGCAGCGCGACGCGCTCGTAGGTGGAGCCGAGCACGAACTCGCCGGGGTGGAGGATGAACGCTTCGCCGTCGGAGATCTCGACGAGCTCGGTCAGGTCCTCCTGGGGCTGCTTCGGATCGATGTACGGCGTGGTGTCGTTGCGGAACACCCGGAAGTAGCGATCGATGTGCAGGTCGACCGATGACGGCTGGACGTCTCGATCGTCGAGCGGGTCGATGACCACGCGGCCGGCCGCGAGGGCTTCCCTGATGGAACGATCGGAGAGGATCACGGTGCGGGACTCTACCGATCGCCGGGATCCTTGGAACTGCGCGAACTGGCCGATTAGTGTGCGTATCGGTCAGGTCGTCTCGAATCGGGAGCCGAGCGGCACGGTCGTGACGAGCAATCGGGGCACAGGACGGGCGACACCGGTCGCTCTCCCGCCGGAAGCGGGCCCGGCAGGGTCCGAGGGGCAGGAATCGTGGCAGTCGTCGAGGCGGAGCACGGGGTCGCGCAGCGGTCCGTCGAGCGCGCGGTCTCCCCGGGCGCGGTCTTCGTCCTCGTCGTCGTCGCGCTCTGCCTCGTGCGGGTGGGCGCGGCGGCCTCCCTCGCGAGCAGCCCGTCGACGTTCTCGCGCTCGAACGGCGTGACCGCGGACCTGCAGCGCTGGCACGAGGTCACGACGTCACCGGGGCGGCCGTACCGCGACGTCCAGATCGAGTACCCACCGGTCACGTGGGGCGCGGCCAAGCTGATCGACTCCGACTCGCTGCACACGTCCGGGGTCCGACTCATCTGGTCCCAGCTCGTGCTCGACCTGCTCACCGCGGCCGGCCTCGCGTACGGCTGGGGCCGACGCGCCGCGCTCGCGTATCTCCTCATCGGACTCGTCTTCGTGGTGTGGCCGTTCGTCTACCTCCGGCTCGACCTGCTCCCCGTGATGCTCGTCGCGTGGGGACTCGCCCTGGCCCGCCGACGCTTCGGCATCGCCGGCGGTGCGCTCATCGGGCTCGCGTGCTTCGCGAAGCTGTGGCCGCTCGCGTTGATCCCCGGCCTCGCGGTCGCGCGTCGTTGGCGCGCACTCGGCTCCGCGTTGACGGTAGGGGTCGTCGGCCTGGTCGCGTGGGTGGCATGGGGCACGACGAAGGGCGTTCGCGACGTCATCACGTTCCGCGGCGCGAAGGGCTGGCAGATCGAGAGCGTCGGTGGTGCGATCGTGCGCGCCGTCGGTTC
>JADGON010000462.1 GCA_017882945.1 Acidimicrobiia bacterium
ACATCTTCCAACCCGAAACTCGCTCTTCCATGTCCTGTCCCTCCCTCGTGCAACCCCTGACGGCTTATTGACGCACGGTGAGGGAGGGCGAGCATCACCCCGAACGGGTGATTCTCCGGTCAGGCCGTTTCGTGAGCACTTGCGGCGTCTTGGCGCGCGTACCCCTCGAGGAGGGCAAGCTCCTCGTCCTTCTTGGGAAAGAGGAAGTACACGAGCGCGGCTCCGAACACGACTGCGACGATCCCCGCGACGTAGGCCCAGTTGGCGCCGTCGAGAAACGACGACTGCGCCGCGGCCGTGATCTGGCTCGCGTACTTGGGGTACTGGCTCGCGACGTTCTCGGCCCCGGCAAAGGACTGCTGGAGCTGGTCCTGGGTCGTGTTGGTGATCTGCGAGCTGTTCGGCGCACCCGCGATCGCGGCCGCCATCGCGCTCGCGTATCCCGCGGTGAGCAGCGCCCCCAAGATCGACTGCATGATCGCGCCGCCCAGGTCGCGCTGCAGGTCGGCGGTCCCGGACGCCATGCCCGCGCGTGTGACCGGCACCGACCCGGTGAGCGAGTGCGACGCCGGTGTGCCCGCGAACCCGACCCCGGTCCCGACCAGCGCGTATCCCAGCGCGACCTCCCAGTACGGCGTCCCCTTGTCCCAGAGCACGAGCATCGTGACGAACCCGAGCAGGACGAACGCATAGCCGAGGAGCAGGGTGAACCGCGACCCCTTGGATTCGATGAGCTTCGCCGATCGGGGCGCCACGATGACCATGCACACCACTGCGGGCAGGATGGCGGCACCGGCATCGAGGGTCGAGTAGCCAAGGACGTTCTGGAGGAACTGCTGGCCGATGAACATCGCGGCCATGAGCGAGCCGAACACGATGATCCCGGCACACGCGGCGACCCAGAAGATCCGCCGCCCGGCCACGGCGAGGTCATAGAGCGGGTTCTTCGCTCGACGTTGGCGGATGAAGAACCCGATGCCCGCCGCGACCGCGACGGCCGCGAGACCGAGCGCGACCGTCTGTGCGTCGGGAACGGGTGCGAAGTTGATCGCGATGATGAGTGAGCCCACGGCGACGGCCGAGAGGATGCCGCCGAGATTGTCCACCGGGTCACTGGTCTCGTTGACGTGCGCGGGAACCAGGGCGAACGCCATCGCGAATGCGACCACCGCGAGCGGCAACGTGACCAGGAAGACCGATCCCCACCAGAACTTCTCGAGCAGCCCACCCGCGATCAGCGGGCCCAGCGCGGAGATGCCGCCCCCGATCGCGGACCAGAGCGCGATCGAACGCGTCCGCGCCGGCCCCGACCAGAGCGCGGTGATCAGCGCGAGCGTGGTCGGGTAGGCCATGCCCGCCGACAACCCACCCAGCAGCCGCGCGCCGATCAGCACCTGCTCGTTCGGCGCCCACGCCGCGATCAGGCAGGCAGGGACGGAGAGCGACACGCCGAGGATCAGCATGAGCTTGCGCCCGTAGCGGTCGCCGATCGCCCCGAGGTACAGCACCGAGGCCGCGAGCCCGAGCGAGTAGCCCACGGCGATGAGATCGAGCGAGGTCTGCGAGGCGTCGAATGCCTTGCCGATGTCCGGGAGCGCGACGTTCGCCACGGCGAGATTCAGGTTCGCGACCGCCGCGACGAGGATGAGCGCGACCAGGACCAGCCCGGAGCGCTCAGGACTCGTCGAGGTCGCGACCTCGTCGGGTGCTTCGGTGTTCACCATGTTCGAGCTCCCTCCTGGACCCGGCTCACGCGTAACCGCTTCGACGGAGCCACTGCAGCGTGAAGAACCCGAACACCGGGGGCAGCGCGAACGTGATGCCCCGGAACACGAGCACGGTGGCCAACGCGGTGTTGCTGTCGATGCCGAACGCGGTCAGACCGGCAGTCAGCGCAGCTTCCTGCACCCCGATGCCGCCCGGCACCGGTGCGACATTGCCGAGCATCCCCGCGCCGACCTGGACCACGACGAGCTGGGCGAAGCTCAAATGTGCACCGAACGCCATCAGGCACAGGCCGAGCAAGAAGGGATAGACGAGGTTTCCCGCGAGGTCACCGCCGAAGAGCTGCATCGCCTTCTTCGGGTTGCGGAGCACCGCCCAGATGTCGGAAGCCGCACGCGTCACTGCCGGCACGACCTTGCCCCGCACCTTCGGGATGAACAGCACCACACCGACCAGCGCGGCACCGACGGCGATCGCGCCCAGGCTCACACCGCCCGAGTTGCTCGTCTCGACCTTGGTCGAGGTGATCGCAGCCGCAACGAGGAACAGGACCATCTGGATCGCGCCACCGACCCCGGTGCTGAGCACCATCGCGCTGGCGCCCGACGCCACCGGTACTCCCTCCTTGTGGAGGTAGTCGAGCTGCAATCCGGTGCCGCCGATGCCGTTCGGCGTGATCAGGTTCAAGAAGCTGCACGCAAGCTGGGTCAGCACCGTCGGGACGAACGGCAGGTCGGCGTTCACGCAGCCCAGCAGTGCGGTCGCCCAGGCCATCGGCACCAGTGGGTAGAGGAACAGTGCGAGCACCGCCCAGCCCCAGGTCGCGTTCTCGAACTCCTTCTGTACCGAAGCCCAGTTGATGTCGGTGAGGCTCGGAATGGCGATCGCCAGCGCGAAGAGGACCCCGGCCAGCATCCCGATGTTCACCAAGCTCAGACGCTTGATCTTGAGCGCGCCCGCCTCCTCGACGCCCGATGCCGTCGCCGTCTCCGTGCGCAGCTGCTTCAGGGTCTTGGCGAAGTGCTTGATCCCATGGCCCGCACCCGGTGGCAGCGCCGCCGGCTGGATCAAGGGGACGGCGGCCCCGACCCGGTCCCGGCCCAGCGCCGCGATCGCCACGCTGATCGAGCGACGGGGTGGCGTCACCACCGCCGGCCCGTCGCTGCCCTCGCGCTCGTCGGTCGAGGAGTCGACCCGGGCCGGCGCCGTGGTCCCGGTGCCCGCGCCGGCTTCGTCCGGCACGGGCGTGTCGATCAGGAGCGACGTCGCCACGAGCAACGCGGCAACGTCACGGTTGCAGCGGTACTCGTCCGTGGTGACTTCGGCCGCACCCAGATCCGCGAATGCGATCCGGCCGTCACCGTCGACCAGCAACCGGTCGGCGCCGATGCTGCCGTGGGTGATGCCGGCCCCGTGGAGCCGGCCCAACGCGGACCACGCCGCGCTCAGCGTCGCTTCCGTGAGGTCGCCGCCCAGCTCGGAGAGCGGTCGACCCCCGGGAACATCGGTGACGAGCATCGCGACGTCCTGGCCCGCCGAGCCCGTCTTCAGCACCCGGGGCGCGGAGATGCTCGCCTTCTCCGCAAGCATCGATGCGTACGCCAGGTGCTCGACCGTCTGGAGCCGGCTTCCGAACACGGGGAGTCCGGGATCCTTGTACATGACGCTGTGCCAGAGCTTCGCCGCGACCTGACCGTCGCGCTGATCACGCCCGAACGCGAGAACCCGCACCGGCATTCCGGACTCGAGTGGACCGTCCATGATGGTCGCCCCCGGGTAGTGCTCGGTGGAGGGGGTGAGATCGGCCACCGCCAGTCCGAGCTCTCCGAGCGCGCGCTGGATCTGAGCCGGCGACGGACGTCCACTCGGGGCGCCGAACAGCACGTGCACCGCGGCGCCGGCGGCCAGACCGAGGAAGAAGCCACCGAGCACGTCGGAGGCGAGGCCGGTCCCCAGGTACATCGCCGCGAGCCCGACCAGCCCGACGAGGAGCATGGCGAGGCGACGCA
>JADGON010000463.1 GCA_017882945.1 Acidimicrobiia bacterium
CGCGCCGACCGCGACGCCGGCGAGCTGGGTGCCGTCGACCCAGCCGTCGAGGCCGTCACCCGACTGGATGTGCATCCACGGCCCGCGGCGGCCGACGACAGTCAGCTCGTAGCCCGCGGGCAGCTCGCTGATCGGGGGAGCCGAAGGATCGGGATCGCCCCAGACCGAGATCCCCCCGGCCGGGACGTGGCGAGTCTCGGTTCCCCGCACGGGCGGCCCAGGGGGCACGCTCGGGGCATCATCCACACGAAGAACGTACCGGCTGGCCTCCGGCGGGCCGGCGACCCTCGCCGCGCGCGGGTTACTCCTGGACGAGCTCGATCAGCGTTCCGAACGCCGTCTTGGGGTGCACGAACGCAACCGTGGTGCCCCTGCTCCCCGGACGCGGCACCTCGTCGATGACCCGGTGACCCGCGGCCTTCACCCGATCGAGCGCCGCCGCGCAGTCCGCGACCCGGTACCCGACGTGGTGCAGCCCCTCGCCCTGGTTGGCGAGGTACTTCGCCACCGGCGAGTCGTCCCGGGTCGGGGTCAGGAGCTGCACGTACGAGTCCGCCACGGCCAGCAGCGCCTCCTCCACCCCGTCCTTCTCGACGATCTCGCGATGGGCCACGGTGCAGCCGAACGTCTGCTCGTAATACGCAATCGCCGCGTCCAGGTCCAGAACTGCGATCGCGACATGGTCGATCTCGGTGAGCTCGCTCATGGAACGGATCGTACGACCTGGTTGCGTCCGGGACCTCAAGTCGCCTGCCGGGCCGCCCGATCCAACTCCCATGGGAGCACTGGGATGCCGGCACTACCTCGTGGTCACCGTGAGCGGCGAGAACCGTGACCACCGCGCCACCTGCCAGGAGATCGCCGACGGGCTCGTGACAGCGTGCACCGGGGTCACGGAGGTGCGCGACCTCGTGGTCGAGCGCAACCGGGTGTCCGGACCGGGCCAGGCGGACCTGATCCTGTGCACCACCTACGACACGCCCGAAGACCTCGTGCGCGTCCGTGGCACGGTCCTGCGCGAGTGCGTCGAGAAGCTGCGCGACCAGATCTCGGAGTTCGAGGTCCACGAGCTCAGCGCGATGGCGTGACTCGAGCTAGCCGTACTTGCGGAAGAGCGTGATCTGCGGAAGCAGACGCTCGCGCATCTCGCCGTCGGTCACACCCAAGCCCTCTTCGGGCGCGAGGCAGAGGATGCCGAGCTTGCCCTCGTGCAGGTTGTGGTGCACCTGGTACGCGGCCTCGCCGGTGTCCTCGAGTGAGAAGACCTTCGAGAGCGTGGGGAAGATCTTGCCTTCGGCGATGAGCCGGTTGGCTTCCCACGCCTCGCGGTAGTTGGCGAAGTGACAACCCTTCAGCGTCTTCAGGTTCATCCAGAGGTAGCGGTTGTCGTACTCGATCATGAAGCCACTGGTCGCGGCACACGTGATGATCATGCCGCCGCGCTTCGCCACGAACACCGACGCGCCCATCGTCTGGCGACCGGGGTGCTCGAAGACGATGTCGGGGTCGGTGCCGGCGAGCTCGCGGATCTTCTTGCCGAACCGCCGCCACTCACTCGGGTCCTGCTCACCCTCGTCGTTCCAGAACCGGTAGCCCTCGGCCTTGCGGTCGATCACCGCTTCGACGCCGAGCTCGTGCAGCAGCGCCGCGCGCTCCGGTGACGACACGACCCCGACCGGCGTGCCGCCGCCGTTGAGCACGTACTGGCACGCGTAGGCGCCGATGCCGCCGCTCGCACCCCAGATCAACACGGTCTGGCCCTGGGTCATCTGCGAGCCGTTCGGGCTCACGATCATCCGGTAGCTGGTCGAGTTCGTGAGCGCGTTGACCGCGGCTTCCTCCCATGTGAGGTGGGCGGGCTTCGGCATCAGCTGGTTGGCGCGCACGACGCTGATGTCGGCGAGGCCACCGAAGTTCGACTCGAAGCCCCAGATGCGCTGGTTGGCGGCCATCATCGCGTCGTCGTGGCTCGACGGGTCCTGGTCGTCGACGTAGTTGCAGTGCACGGTGACCGCGTCACCCGGCTTCCAGTTGCGCACCGCCGAACCCGTCCGCAGCACTACGCCCGCTGCGTCGCTCCCGATCACGTGGTACGGCTGGTCGTGGCGCGCGCCCCAGACACTTTCCTTGCCCAGCCGCTTGAGGAACTGGAACGTGGGGAGCGGTTCGAAGATCGACGTCCACACCGTGTTGAAGTTGATCGAGCTCGCCATGACCGCGACGAGCGCCTCGTCGGGCGCGAGCTCGGGCAGCGGGAAGTCCTCGACCCGCACGGACGTGCGCGGGTCCTTCTCCTCCGACGGCAGCCCGTCGAACATCGTCTGGTCCTCGGCTCGCACGAGCGCACCCCGGACGGCTTCGGGCACCGGGAGCGCGCCGAGCTCCTCGCCCGGGGCCCCTTCGAGGATCGCGGTGCGGATGGCGTCGATCGCAGTCGTCATGGACGGCGACCGTAGCGGTGCCCGCGGGCCGGGCGCACCCTCGGAACTCCAGGAGAGGCGGCCTGGACGAGTGGTCATGGGCGCGGGCTACCATCCCAAGTGACCAGCGGGTAACCAGCTTCTTAGGAGTCACTATGCCCGGTTCCGTCATCGTCTCCACCGCCCGCACCCCGATCGGGAAGCTGTCCGGCGCGCTCGCGTCCTTCAGCGCGATGGATCTGGGTGGCGTCGCGATCAAGGCCGCGCTCGAGCGCGGTGGCGTCGGGCCCGAGCAGGTCGACTACGTGATCATGGGTCACGTCCTCCAGGCCGGTCAGGGCCAGATCACGGCCCGCCAGGCGGCAGTGAAGGCCGGGATCCCGATGAGCGTTCCCGCGATCACGGTCAACAAGGTGTGCCTCTCGGGCATCAACGCGCTGTACCTCGCGGACCAGATGATCCAGGCGGGCGACGCCGAAGTGGTGGTCGCCGGCGGCATGGAATCGATGACCAACGCGCCGTACCTGCTCCCGAAGGCCCGAGCCGGGTACCGCATGGGCAACGGCGAGGTGCTCGACTCGCTGATTCACGACGGGCTCTGGTGCGCGTTCGACATGGAGCACATGGGTACCGGCACCGATA
This sequence comes from Acidimicrobiia bacterium, assembly GCA_017882945.1. Classification (GTDB taxonomy): domain Bacteria; phylum Actinomycetota; class Acidimicrobiia; order IMCC26256; family JAENVU01; genus Chersky-806. The sequence goes on from JADGON010000463.1 coordinate 3,063, forward strand.
CCTACACCGGGAACTTCGGTGGGCTGTCCCGGGAGCTGCAGGACGAGTTCGCGGCGAAGAGCCACGAGCGGGCTGCGGCGGCCATGAAGGAAGGGCGCTTCGCGGAGGAGATCGTCGCCGTGCCGGTCCCGCAGCGCAAGGGCGACCCGGTGCTGGTGGAAGAGGACGAGGGGGTCCGCCCGGGCACGACGGGAGAATCGCTCGGGAAGCTGCGCCCCGCGTTCACCAAGGACGGCACGATCACGGCCGGCAACGCGTCACAGATCTCGGACGGCGCCGCGGCGCTGATCGTCACGAGCCGCGAGAAGGCGGCGGAGCTCGGCCTCACGCCGATCGCGGAGCTCGTCGGCTTCGGCATGGTCGCCGGTCCGGACCCGTCGTTGCTCACCCAGCCGTCGCGCGCCATCAAGCGCGCGCTGGACGCGGCCAACCTGCCGCTCGCATCGGTGGATCTCTTCGAGCTCAACGAGGCGTTCGCCGCAGTCGGGCTCGCGAGCATGCGCGACCTCGGGATCAGTGACGACATCGTCAACGTCAACGGAGGCGCGATCGCACTCGGACACCCCGTCGGGATGTCCGGCGCGCGCATCGTGCTGACGCTCCTGCACGAGCTCAAGCGCCGTGGTGGTGGCGTGGGCGCCGCGGCGCTCTGCGGTGGTGGCGGTCAGGGCGACGCCGCCATCCTGCGCACGCTGTA
>JADGON010000130.1 GCA_017882945.1 Acidimicrobiia bacterium
CGAAGCCGATGACGGACAAGCCGAGCCCGGCGATGACGGGTCCGCTGACTCCCATCCGCCGGGAGAGGAACCGAGCGATGAGCGCAAACCCGACGATGGACAGCGTGAAGGGCAAGAGCGCGAAGGCCACTCCGAGCGCCGTCGAGTTGAACACGAGCGCCGACTGTGCGAAGACGCTGAAGAAGTAGATGAGGCCCAGCATCCCGATCGACGCGCCGAGCGTCGCCACGTTCGCGCCAATCACCAGTCGGTCCCGCAACAGCCCCGGATGGATCAACGGGTGCTCCGTGCGTGCTTCCACCCGCACAAGCCAGGCGCCGAGGGCGAGCGTCACGACGACCAGCACTCCCGTCGGCCACAGGACCCACCCCCACGTGCGGCCCCGCGACGCGATGAGCACGACCAGGAACACGACGAGCGCGACAAGCGTCGCGCCGAGGAAATCTCGCGTGCGTGGCTTCGGAAGCTGCGAAGTCTCCCGCAGCAGCGGGAGCGCCACACCGATCGCGACGATGAGAAGGGCAAGCTCTCCCCAGAACACCGCCCGCCACGACACGTTGTCGGTGAGCACCCCGCCGATGAGCGGTCCGACGCCGAACGCTGACGCGTACACGATCCCACGCGCGCGAAAGGCGCCGCGTGGACCACTCGAAGCCGGGTGGGCCGCGACAACCTCGATCGATGCGGGCATCACCAGCGCCGCGCCCACGCCCTGGATCGCCCTCGCGACGATGAGCACGGTCGTGCCCTGAGCAACGGCAGCGAGCAAGCAACCGACGACGAAGATGCCGCACCCGATCATGAAGGTGCGGGTCCGACCAACCACGTCACCCATCCGGCCGCCGACCAATGCGAACGCTGCCGCCGTCACGAGGTAGGCGCTCATGATCCACTCGAGCTCACGCAGCGACACACCCAACTCGTCTGCGATCCCCCGCGTCGCGACCCCAATCGCCGTCGTGTTGACACCAACGACCGCCATTGCGACACACACTGCGACGACAGCCCGACGTGAAGACCCGTTCACGACGCCACCCCCCGGCGACGAGCGGATCCCATCGCCTGAACCTAGCGTCCACAACGCGTTCCCCACCCTCCTCGCTCACGCGCTTGGATTCGATCGCGAGCGATGCACCAGTACGGCGAGATCATGGACGTCTACGTCTCCCCCAGACGCGACACCCGAGCGACAGGTCAGTTCTTCGGTACGGCGCTCCGAGCGCAACGTGAGCCGGCCCTGGTGTCGGGCAGGTCTCGAGGACGCGGTGCTGCAGGCACGGGTCAGTCGTCGGACTTCGACGCGCTCGAGGTGGCGGTGACGAGCGTGTCGAGCGCCTCGGGCAGCCGATCGGCGAGCGCCCAGGGATCGGGCAAGCTGCGCGGGCTGCCGAGCACGGCGATGTGCATCCCGCCGGCGTAGCTCCACGCGGTGAGGTTGAGCCCAACGCCCTCAAGGAGCGGCCCGACAGAATAGATCGTGTCCAGGACCGTGCTGCCGAGGTGGAGCCGCTCGCGGGGACCGGCGACGTTGGAGATGATGAGGTTCACGGGCGGGCGGAGCCGATCAGCGAGCTTCGACGCGGTCAGAAGGCGCAGCGCGATCGGGTAGAGGTGCGTAGGGGTGAGTTCGGCGCGGCGGGCTACGAGCGCAGGGTCCATGACATCGCGCAGGGTGTGCGCCGCGGCCGCGTCCTCGTGGACAGCTCGGAAGCGAGCGACGGGGTCCGCGAGCTGGATGGGGATGCGCACGTACATGTTGTCGACGCGGTTCCCCGAGATCCGCTTCGCGTCGTCGCCGCGGATGCCGATCGGCACCGACGCGACCACCGGGTGGACGACGCGCTCGCCCCGTGCGAGGAAGTAGCTCCGCAGCGCTCCTGCGCAGACCGCGAGATACGCGTCGTTGAGACTGCCGCCCAGCGCGTGCCGCACGGCGAGCAGCGCGGGAAGTGGGAGCGTCGTCATCGCGAAGGTCCGCTCGCTCGGCAGCGAGACGTTCAGCGAGGTGCGTGGGCCGTCGAACGGCTTCGCGGCGCGGACCGATGCCCGGGAGCGGCGCCAGGCAGTCGCGGCCGTGTTGCGAGCCGACTGCGCCACGAGCTCCGGGAACGTGCGGAGCTTGCGGCTGCGCTCGCGAGCCGCGACTCGCGCGAGCTCGCGGCGGTTCGGGAGCTCCACGATCGGCGGCGTTGGCCCGGGCTCGGTCGTCCTCGTCGACGGCCCCCCGTCGAGCACCCGGCGGAGCATCTCGACGGTCGCGGCGCCGTCGGCCACGGAGTGGTGGATCTTCGCGATCGCGGCCACTCGTCCGTCCGGGAGGCCGGTGACGAGCATGACCGCCCAGAGCGGCCGGTCCCGAGGTAGCGGAGTCGAGGCGAACGCGGCCACGATGCGCGCGAGTTCCCGGGCGCCGGCCGGGGGGTCGATCGCGCGAATCGAGATGTGGCGGCGCACCGAGAACCCGGGGTCGTCGACCCAGGCGGGATGGCCCATGCCGAACGGCATCGGGACCGGTCTGCGCATCAGGGGCGGGAGCAGCCGGACACGCTCGTCGAGGGTCACCACGAACGCCTCAGGATCGAACGACTGCACCGCCGCCGCGGTGTCCATCACCGCGATCTTGAGCGTGTGCATGTGGGCGTGCGCGGTCTCGGAGTACAGGAACCGGGCGTCGGACCCCGACAGCGGCTCGATCGTCATGTCCGGCCGGCGACGGGGCCGCCCTCCAACCCCGCGCTCACGAGGGACTCGAACAGGTACCGGCGCACCGCGGAAGACCAGAGGTAGCCGATGTGGTTCCCGCCGAACCACTCGATGCTGGGCTGCTGCCAATGCGACCAGAGCAGCTGCGCCTGGGCCGGCCGGGCGAGCCGGTCCCCGAGGCCCGCGTAGATGAAGCGCCGCTCCCGCGGCACCCGGACGTCGACCGCCAGTGGCGACACGACCCGATGGACGGCTTCCGCGTTGCCGCCGAGGATCGCGTGCTCGATTGCGCGCAGCCGGATATGCAGCGGGCTGTGCGCCTGGATGAGGGTCGGGAAGTCGGCGACGGGGATGCCGGCAATCACGCAGTCGAGATCCGGGTCGATCCCTGCGACCAGCGCCGCGACGTAGCCACCGAGCGACACCCCGTAGAGGCCCACCGCGGGCGCCCCTTGGGCGCGCGTCCAGCCGATGACGCGCCGGATGTCCCACGCCGACTGGGCCAGGCCGTGCACCGTGTTGACCAAGTCGAAGCCCAGGAACTGCTCGCCTCCCACGCGGGAGAGGCGGCGCGAGCCGTGGAGCGGCAGGACCGGCAGCACCAGGTTCAACCCGAGGTCACGGTGCAGTCGCATCGCCTGGAGGCCCACGAAGTCCATGAACGCTATGCCCATGCCGAAGCCGTGGATCGCCACCACCCACGGGCGTGGCTCGCCGGGATGCCGAAGCACGACTGCCGCAGCGGTCCGATTCGCCTCGTAGGCGCTCCAGCGCTCGGCGCCGGGCTCCTCCGGGCGGGGCTCGTAGCCGCTCGGGAATCGGATCCGGGAGTAGGAGAGACCCAGTGCCCACCCGCGCTCCTCGGTCGGATCCTCGAGTGCCGGGGGCTCCCGGTGATACGTCAACGGCTGCGCGCACCAGCCACGCTCCTCGAACAGGTCATGCGCGGCCTGGAGCTCCGCGCCGACCCGTTCGTAATCGGCGCGGCGCGGGAATCGACTGGGGCCCATCGCGAGAGCGAGGACTGTCTCGTCCATCGCCGCCTGCAGGACGAACGCGGGCGAGAGGCCGGGGACGGGGATGCCCATCGACGACCCGCGGAGGTGGCGCATCGCGGTCCGGCCCACGAACGCGACCGTGCGCGGCAGCGCGACAAACGCGCGCAACGGGGCCTGCTGGTTCAGCCACCGGCTCGCGCCCTCGTATCGGTGCCGCGCGCGCGCCGCGAAAGAGAACTCTCCCGGCGCCGGCTCCGGCTGGCTCATCATGCCTCCGATCCCGGCCCGTCGGCCGCGTCCCGCCTGGCGCGCGGAGCCTACGAACAAGTGGCACCGCCTACTAGGGGCGTTCGGCCCTGGTTCGCGCCAGATCGACCATTCATCGTGGAGTGTGAGCCGGGCCGAGCTCCCGGCAACAGTCGACGCGTGCTCGAGGAGGTCCCGCGATGGTCGAGCGGTTGAATGGTCTCGACACCGGCATGCTCGCGGGCGAGACTCCCGAGTGGCACATGCACACCGGTGCCCTGGTGCTCCTGGAGGCGATCGACGGGCACGACCTCGACGTCGCCACCGGCGTCCGCGCCGTGCTGAACGCCCGGCGCTCGCTCCTCGGCCCGTTCCGGTACCGCCTCCTCGAATCGCCCCTGGGCCTCGGACGCCCGGTCTGGGTCGATTCGGCCGACCTCGACCTGGGCGCGCAAGTACGGCGCGTCGGTGTCCCCGCACCCGGCGGGATGCGCGAGGTTGCGGCCCTCGCGGGAAATCTGTTCTCCACCCCGCTGAGCCGCGGCGGTCCACTCTGGGAGATCTGGGTGGTGGAGGGTCTCCAGAGCGGCCACGTCGGCCTGCTGGTGAAGGTGCACCACGCACTGATGGACGGCATCCGCGGCGAGCGCCTCTTCGAGGCCCTCTTCGACCTCGAGCCCGACGCGCCCCTCGCGCGGCCCGACGGCGAGCCGATCGCGACCGACCATGCCCCGTCGCGACTGCGCATGCTCGCCAAGTCGGGCGTGTTCCTCGCCGGCACCCCGCTCCGAGCACTCCAGTTCGGCGCCGAGCTGGTGACCGCGAGCGGTCGCCTCGGACGCCTGCTCGCCTCGCAAGAGGGCCGCGCCGCGGCGCTACCGTTCCGAGCTCCGCGCACATCACTGAACCGGTCACTCACCGCGCGCCGCGCGTTCGCGTTCGCGTCCGTCTCACTGGAGGACATGCGCACGGTGAAGCGTGCATTCGGGGTGACGATGAACGACGTCGCACTCGCGCTCAGCGCCGACGTGCTGCGCCGCTATCTCGTGGAGCGAGACGACCTCCCCCAGCGTGCACTCATCGCGCAGATCCCCGTCGGCGTCCACCGGGACGGCGACGCCTCGGGAGGGAACTTCGTCGCGGCCACGGGCGCCTCCTTGCACACCGACATAGCGGATCCCGTCGAGCGGCTCGCCGCGATCCACGCATCCATGCAAGGCGCGAAGGCGATGCAGGCCGCACTCGGCGACGACATCGTCATCGACGCGCTCGCGGTGCTCCCGCCGGCTGCAATCAGCGCCGGCGTCGGCCTCTACCGGGGTCTCGGCCTCGCCGCGGCACACCCGCCGATCTTCAACACGATCATCTCGAACGTCCCCGGGCCGCCGATCCCGCTCTACTCGTGCGGCGCCCGCCTCGCCGCGACCTACACCCTCGGGCCGCTCCTCATGGGCTGCGGGATCAACATCACGCTGATGAGCTACCAGGACCGGGTCGACTTCGGCATCGCAGTCTGTCCCGATGTCGTCGAGGAGCCGTGGGAGCTCGCCGAGGGGATTCCCGACGCGCTCGCCGTCCTCCGCAAGGCGGCGGACGCGTGAGCTTCAACCTCTCGGAGCTGCTCGAGCGCGTGACGGACGCGGTCGGCGAGCGCGACGCCGTCGTCACACCGACCGTCCGGCTCACGTACACAGATCTCGACGCACGTGCGAACCGCGTCGCGCACTATCTCGCCGGCATCGGGATCCGCGCCGGCGACCATGTCGGCCTGATGCTGCGCAATGGCACCGAGTACGTCGAGGTGATGCTCGGCTGCTTCAAGCTGAGCGCGGTGCCGATCAACATCAACTACCGGTATGTGCAGCTGGAGCTCGCCCACCTCTTCGGCGACGCCGATCTCGTAGGTCTCGTCTACCACCGCATGTTCGCCGCGGCGGTGGGTGACGCGCGCGACGCCGCGCCGGACTTACAGCACCTGCTCGTCGTCGACGACGCCTCGGACGCGGATGTGATCCCCGGCTCGGTGTCCTACGAGGAGGCCCTCGCCACGGCGTCGCCCGCGCGCGGCTTCCGCGGCCGTTCCGGAAGCGACGTGTACTGCGCGTACACCGGCGGCACCACCGGACTGCCCAAGGGCGTGCTCTGGCGGCACGAGGACATCTTCTTCGCGGCCATGGGCGGCGGCGACCCCCAGCTCTCCGGCGTGCCGATCGCTGATCCCGACGAGCTGTCCGACCGGCTCCTCCCGACCGGTCTCGTGGAGGTCGTCACACCGCCGCTGATGCACGTGGCGGCCCTCTGGGGGACATTCCAGGTCCTGTTCGGCGGCGGAACCGTGGTCTTGCCCACGCCCGGCCCGCTCGACGCCCGTGAGACCTGGGAACTCGCCGCGCGCGAACGCGCCCACGTCGTGACGGTCGTGGGCGATGCCATGGCCCGTCCGCTGCTCGAGCACCTCGACGCACTTCCGGCAGAGCAGCGCCCCGACCTGTCCACGCTCATCGTCTTCGCCTCGGGCGGCGCGACGCTCTCCCCCCACGCGAAGGCCACGATCAATCGGCTCCTGCCCCAGGTGATCGTGATCGACGGGTACGGCTCCACCGAGACGGGGATCACCGGCTCGCAGGCCGGCAGCGGCGCCGACGGACCCGCCCACAGCGGGTTCCGGGTCGACGCCACCACTGCCGTGCTCGACGACGAGCTCCAACCCCTCGCAGCCGGGTCGAGAACCGTCGGGCGGCTCGCCCGGCGCGGCCGGCTGCCCATCGGCTACCACAATGACCCCGCCAAGACCGCCGCGACGTTCGTCACCGCAGGTGGAGAGCGCTGGGCGCTGTCCGGCGACCTCGCCACCGTGGCCGACGACGGGACCATCACGCTGCTCGGTCGCGGCTCCGCCACCATCAACACCGGCGGGGAGAAGGTCTTCGCCGAAGAGGTCGAGTCCGTGCTCACCGCCTCTCCGAGGGTGCGCGACGCTGTCGTCGTCGGTGCGCCCGACGAGCGCTGGGGCGAACGGGTCGTCGCTGTCGTCGCGCCACGCCCAGGACCGGTGCCGACGCTCGCCGAGCTTCGCGAGCACTGCCGACCGCACCTCGCCGGCTACAAGCTGCCCAAGGACCTCATGATCGTCGATACGGTGGTGCGCGCCCCGAGCGGCAAGCCCGACTACCGGTGGGCGAGGTCCCTCGTCGACGGCGGAACACCGGAAGCAACCTCGGTCGAGCCATGAGCGTCACCCGCGTCGGATCCGCCCGTGACCCGACGTTCCTTCGCGCCGTTCGACCGATCCTCGAGCGTTTCGCGTCCTACTTCCGGCCAGAGGTGAGGGGGTTCGATCGGCTACCGAAGCGGGGCCCGTTCCTCGTGGTGGGCAACCATTCGGGCGGCCAGATGCCGCCGGACCTTCCGGTGCTGTTGACGGCGTGGTGGCGCGAACGAGGCGAAGACGAGCCTGTCTACGCACTGTTCCACTCCTTCTTCCTGGGGCTTCCAGGTCTGGGCCCGGTGATGGCGCGAGCCGGCGCGGTCGAGGCCGGACCAGCCGAGGCGGAGGCGATCCTTCGCGGCGGAGGGATCCTGATCGACTACCCAGGTGGTGACTACGAGGTCTTCCGGCCCTGGTGGGAGCGGAACCGCATCAAGTTCGGAGATCGCGTCGGTTTCGTCCGTCTTGCCTTGCGAACGCAGGTCCCCATCGTCCCCGCCGTCTCGGTGGGCGCTCACGAGACGGTCATCGTGCTCGCGCGAGGAGAACGCCTCGCGAAGCTTCTTGGGTTCGACCAGATGTTCCGCATCAAGGTGATGCCTCTCGTGCTCGGGCCACCTTTTGGTGTCGTTCCGGGGGGGATTCCGACGTGGCCCCTTCCCGCGAAGATCACCGTGGAATTGTGTGAGCCGATCGACTGGTCGTCGAGGTACGGTCCTGAGGCCGCTGATGACGACGTCATCGTCCGCAATTGCTACAAGGAGCTCACGGACACGATGCAGGCGGCGCTCAACCGACTCGCGGCTGAGCGCCGACTCCCGATTCTCGGTTAGCCGGTGTGCCCGACGTCGTGCACGGGCACCCAGCCGAGCGATCTGCGATCCTGAGGTCATGACGATCCTCCGTTCCCGCGTAGCTGCAGCCCTCGTCGGCGCGGCGTCGTGGACTGCAGCCGAGTACGGCCTGCACCGGTTCGCGATGCACGAGATGCGAGGCCGAGGGTTGCCGTCGGTCGAACACCTCAAACATCACGCCGACGTCACCTACTTCTCGCCCACGTCCAAGAAGATCGCCTCCGCTGCCGCGACCACCGCAGTGACCTTTCCGGTCGTCCTCGTGGTGGCAGGCCGGCGATGGGCGACTGCCTTCACGGTCGGGCTGATCACCATGTACTTCGGATACGAGGTTGCTCATCGGCGCACGCACACCCACCCGCCACGCAACCGGTATGGCCGGTGGGCGCGCCGGAACCACATGCATCACCACTTCGGCGCGCCGATGCGGAACTTTGGCGTGACCACACTGGTATGGGACCGACTCTGGGGCACCTACGACGAACCTGGTGCCGTCACCATTCCGCGCCGCATGGCACCCGCGTGGCTGCTCGACGACACGGGCGAGATCCGAGCCGAGTTCGCCGACGACTACATCGCCAAAGGCGTTCGTCGCTCGGACGCGAGCCAGGTCGAGCGAGACCGGGCCGACGCCTTCGACAACGTGGCCCCGGTGTGATCATGGACGGCGACGCAACGATCTGAGCGAGAACCCGGACGTCGACTTGGTCCGGTGCGGTCCGACTCAGCTCCACGCAACCGCGCCGACGGCGGTCAGTCGTCCGCGCTGATGTCGGTGTTGTAGGCCTCGTAGACGAGATCGACACCACGATGGCGGTGCAACGACAGACCGCCGATCAGCCCGACAAGCGCCGCTCGGCTCGCGGCCACGCCGCTCTCGTCGGCGACGCGTTCGAGGGCCGTCGCCGCCGAGCCCAACTTGTCGGCGAGCTCGACATGCTCACGACGCAACCTCTCGATTGCGTGGGCGAGTCGGGGTTCCTGGTCCATGATCTCGTCGAAGAGCCCGCCCTCTGCTTCGGCCAAGCGGATGTGGTCGCCCCACTCGGCAAGCAACGTCTCGAGGGTGGCCGCCGATCGAGCACGCCAAGCGTCGACCCGCCCCGGCGCGGGCGCAGTCACGGCCGCCTCGAGCTCATCGACCGCAGCCCAGAGCCGCTCGCGCGTTGGACCGGCCGCAGCAAGCGCAGGTGTGATCTCGTCCGTCATCAGATCCTCCCGGCCAGTCTCTCCCGGCCCTGCATGCGCGCGCCAAGTGCCGATCGCCCGGTCACGGATGGCGCGATCCGTCGCGGCCCGCTCTCAGGCGATCGCGATGGTAACGGAGCGCGCTCCGATCGCTCGTGGCCGGAGGTGCGCTCGGCGCTGCGCAGCCTTGTCCCCCGGTTTGTCCGTGAGTTTGTCTGAGGCGCCCACGCTCTGTTCGCCACGGGTTGTATCTGCGTGAGCTGCCGGCTCCGGGGTGACGGGTGATGAAACCCGTCCCGGCGACGTCAGGTCGCGATGCGCACCTCGCCCGAGGCGAACTCGACCGGCAGCAGGTACCCGTCCGACGTGCGCCGGACGCGGTATCCAGCATGCGTTCCGGAAGCGATCTGAAAGCCAGGCCCCCAGGACCGGCAGAACCGGTTACGAACCTCGACCGAAGTGCCGGCCGAGATGCCCCCTCGGGGCTCCTGACGCTGGGAATCTTGCATGGCGATCCTTCACTGTCGTCGTTCTCTCGGGGAGGCTTCGGCTCGGGTGCGCCTCGCCCCGTCAGGTTGAGCGAGCCACAACTCGGCGAGGACGCCGCCGGTCGCACGGTCGGCGCAGCCTTGGCCGTTGTTGTCGCAGTGCATGAGCATGGGGATGCAGGCGTACGGTGGCGCCATGCCGACGACGCCGAACCCAGATGAGATCTCCGAGCCGCGCGAAGCCAGGCAGCGGCGAGTCGCATCCCGGATGAACACCGTAGCCGACGCCCAGCGGCTGGAACGGGGTCGCGTGCCCCGCCCGATGTTCGGGAGACCAACCGTGGACACCATCGAGATCCCCGAACCCGACCCGACTGCCGGCTCCGGCACCGCCCGTCGGGGTCGGTGCGGCGCGCCTGCAAGGCTCAGCGTATGACCACACGCCGCCGGACGGCCCCGCTCACAACGTTCGGCCTCATCTGCGTCCTGCTCTTCGCCGCCTGCAGCGGAAGCGGGTCGGAGAGCGCGGCGAAGGCGAAGCCCGCGAGCTCGGAGACCTGTTCCCCCGACGCGCTTCGCCACGCTCACAAGCCGGTCAACATCACGATGTGGCACCAGATGGCGTCGAACAACGGGCGCGTGTTCGCGTCGATCGTCGACGGGTTCAACCGCTCACAGAGTGACGTGCACGTGAAGCTGGTCGACCAGTCGGCGGAGATCAGCTCACTGCCGAAGTTCCGAGCCGGGCTCATCTCCGGTGACGTCCCCGATGTGGTGCAGCTGGAAGAGACGGCGCTGCAGACGATGATCGACAGCAAAGCGACGGTGCCGGTCCAGGCGTGCGTCGACGCGGATCACTACTCGCTTGCGGACTTCCTGCCCAAGGTCACCGGCTACTACACGGTGCAGGGCGTGCTGCGATCGATGCCGTACAACCCGTCCAACCCGATTCTCTTCTACGACAAGAACAAGTTCGCGAAGGCCGGCCTCGATCCGAACCGTCCCCCGCAGACGCTCGCGGAGGTACGGGCGTACTCCGAGAAGATCGTCGCCAGCGGCGCGGCCAAGCACGGCATCGCGCTGCGCATCGCGGAGTTCTTCACCGAGTTCTGGTCTTCGAAGAACGGGCAGGTGTACGCCAACCACGGCAACGGCCGCCTTCAGCGCGCGACGGAAGCGCGCCTCGACAACCCGACCGAACGGGCGGTCTGGACGTGGTGGCGCGACATGGTGCGCGACGGGCTCGCGTTGAACACCGGGAGAGACGTCGGCGGCGCGACGCATCTGCTCGCCATCGGGACCGGTGACGCCGCGATGACCATCGAAGGGTCGGGCGTGCTCGGCCCGATCGTGAACGTGCTCGAGAGTGGGCAGTACCCGGGGGTCAAGGTCGGGACCGGGCCCCTTCCCGGTGTGCGTCCCGGCGGGGGCGTGCAGACGGCCGAGGGCTCGTTGTACATCGTCAAGCGTTCGGACGCGGCGCATCGGGCGGCGGCGTGGCGCTTCATCAAGTACCTCGTCGCGCCCGAACAGATGATCCGACTGCACCTCGAGACCGGCTACGTTCCGATCCGCAAGTCCGTAGCCGATTCGCCCGCGGTCCAGGCGCGCTGGGCGCGGGAACCCGCGTACCGCACCTCCTACGATCAGCTGCTGAGCGGGCCGACGACCCTCGCCACGACCGGGCCGGTCATCGGGGACTTCGCAGGGGTCCGTTCCGCCGTCGTCGACGGGATCACCTCCATGCTCACCCAAGGGACGTCGCCGCGCGCTGCGCTCGCCACCACCCAGCGAAAGGCCGACGCGGTGATCCGCGACTACAACAAACGCGTCACGGGCTGAGGGGTCAGGACTTCGGGGGGCACTCAGTGCCGTCTCGGGAGCAGTTCCGACGACCCCCGAGCGCGAGGGCACGCCCGCGTGAGGGCCGGCTTCAGCGATCGATCGGTCCCGGCAAGAGGAACGGGTAGGCGCGGCGCCGTATGTGGCGCTGCCACCAGCGGTCGGCGCGTCGGAGCCGGAGGAGCGCTTCCCAGGTGCGGGCGTCGGAGCGATAGAAACGCTCGATCTCCTGCCGGTCGATGGGTGGCTCTGCGTAACGGTTGGCGAGCGCAATCGCCGGGTCGATGACCGCGTCGAGCCGCTCTTTGAGCAGGTTGCCGATCATGTCGACCAGCACGTAGCGCGGCTCGTGGAAGTGCGCCACGATGCCCGGCGCGACCGCGCGCCGGACGATGGTGCGGACGGGCGCCGGCAATGGCCGGACCAGGAGGCCGAGGTCCAGACGGGTTCGGCCCTCTGAGTCATTCAGCATCGGTGTCGTCACGTCGAAGTAGCGCAGACGACCGTCGACGAACGCCCAGTTCGCGACCTGACCGTCGAGCCCGACCGCTACGTCGACCGCGTTGGCAATCACGCTGATGATGTCGGCGAGAACCCGGCTGCCGGTCCCGGGGTCGGCGCGCAGCAGGTTCGGGACCAACGTGTCGTCGTCGAGCACCGGTTGGATCACATACGCGGCGACGCTCCCACCGAAGGCGACGGTGCGCCATTCCGAGGTGAGTACGTTCACCTCGCGCTGCCTGAGCTCCTCGATGTACGCGGCGATGGTGGCGCCATAGGCCGCGGCACGCGCGGTACCGGGGAATACCGGGAGTCGCTTGCAGGCGACCCGTGGTTCGTCCGGTGGCCATCCCAGCACCAGGGTGATCTCGCCGTAGCCGAGCACGCGCAGCCTGCTCAGGTCGCCCGACTCGAGCGCGTTCCAGACCTGGCGCTCCAACATCGCCAGCTCCGAGTCGGTGATCATCGGCTCGGCCACCGGGTTCACTCGGGCGTCAGCGCGGCGCGGGTGGTGGCGAGCAGCCAGGTGACCTCGTCGTCGGTGATGACGAGCGGCGGGAGCAGCTGCAGCACCGATCGGTCGTTGTTGGCGAACAGGGCGAACACTCCCGCGTGGATGAGCCGTTGGGCCGCGAGGATCCCGCCGGCGGGATCCTCGAAGCGAAGCCCCATGAACAGGCCACGCCGGCGGATCTCGGCACCGATCCCATCGAGTCCCACTTCCAGCTGCCGACCGACGCCTTCGACCCGCTCGAGGAAGCCCGGCTCTTCGATGATGTCCAACACGGTGAGCGCGGCGACGCAACCGAGCTCGGCGCCGCCGAACGTCGAGATGTGCACGAACGGGTGCCGGTCGAACAAGGCGTGGAGCTCAGCCGTCATCAGGGTCGCGGTGATCGGGTAGACGCCGCCCGAAAGGCCCTTGCCGGTGACCACGATGTCGGGCTCGACGTCTTCCTGGGTGTGGAACCAGACGGAGCCGGTGCGACCGAGGCCCGTCTGGACCTCGTCGATGATGAAGACGACACCGAGGTCACGACAGAGCGCCTCGACCTCACGGAGATAGCCAGGCGGGGGAAGCGGCATACCGAGGGTGGCCGGGATCGGCTCGAGGATGACGGCTGCGGTCTCGTCGCCGACGGCTGCCGCCATCGCGTCGAGATCCCCGAAGGGAACTTGGGTGAAGCCGGGGAGGTTGGGCCCGAACGGGTCGCGGTACTGCGCGTCACCGGCGGCCATGCTCAGGCCGGTGTGCCCGTGGTAGCCACCGATCGCGGAGACGACGCCCGGCCGGCCGGTCTGAGCGCGAGCCACCTTGAGGGCGAGGTCGACGGCCTCCCCACCGCCCACTCCGAACACGACACCGGTCAGTCGGTCGCCTGTGGTCGCGGCGAGTCGCCGAGCGAGCTCGGCGCGCCAGCCCGAGACAAGGTGGTGGTTGCCGATGTCGAGCGCATCAAGGCCGCCGCGGACTGCGGCGACGACCCGAGGATGACGGTGCCCGAGATTGAACACGCCGCCGTTGCAGTGGCAGTTCAACCACCGTCGCTCGAGGTCGAAGGCATCGTGGAACCACGACCCCTCCCGGGCGCCCATCACAAGGTCAAGACCGAGTGCCTCGAAGGCCTCCACCTTGCCCCGGTTCACATGTCTGGCGAACTCGGCGTTGGTCTGGTTGCGGTCGTCGAACGGCTGCTGCATGGCGAGGCGATCAGACCGGAGCCCGTGACGCGACCGTAGAGCACGCGTCCAGGAGCGGTTCCACGAATCGCTCCCGTACACACACCGAATGTCCGCCGTCGACCAGGTGGACCGTGGAGTGTCGGATCGATTCCGCCATCCGCAGCTGCATTGCCGGCGGGACCGAACGGTCACGAGTCGTCACGACGACAGCTGTCGGCACATCCACGTCGGTCATCCATTCGCCGGCCTGGTGCATGAGGACCGAGCGCGCGGCCTCCGCGAGCATGCGAGGGCTGTGACGGGTGAGCTCCGCGGTAGCCCACTGCACTGGTGGCCCGAGCCGCCCGTCGGCGTCACGCACGGAGCGGGGCATCGGGTCGTGCAGCCAGGTCGCAAACGGCAGCGTGGGCACCCTGGGACTCCTCGCCGAAGTCAGACATCCGTGCAAGTGAGATCGTCGCGCATCTCGCTGCGCAGCGAGGAGATGGGTCGGAGAGGGCACTGTTGCATTGGCCAAGCGTCGCGCCAGCCGGTGAGGGTGGCGTGATGATGTCTCGCCAGCCTCAACGCGAGGCCAGACCTACGGCCAATGCAACAATGCCCCGCGGATCGCTCACGCCCGGAGGATCACTTCGTGGGCGTGTGGGCGTCAGGCTCCGGGAGAGCGGGCGACCGCTCGATCTTGAGTGAGCGCCAGTGAAGGGTGGTCACCAAGACCGCGGGGAGCCCGATCACGATCGTTGCCCCGGCGAGCGCGTCGGCCCGTGGGGCCACTGTGGGGTCGTGGTTGAACCGCGCCACGACGAACGCCGTCACCGCCATCAACAACACTTGGCCCACATACGCGCCGATCGCTGGAACCCGCGGGTGATCGCGCAACCGAGCGACTCCCCGCGCCGGCTCGCGGCGCGCGAGCAGGGTGAGCGTCCCGATGAGGATCGCCGACGTCGCGGCGAAGCCCAGTTGACTCGCGAGTGGTAGCCCGAACCAGAAACCCGGACCGTCGTACCGGAAGAGCTCGCCGAGGAAGAAGTGGGCGCCAAGGCGGCTCACCGGATCGACGATCCACAGCGCCCACACTGCGAGCATCACTCCGGTGAGGTACTCGAGCACCGGCATCTCTGCGCGCGTCCGGTAGGGGCCGGACACCACGAGCCGGCCGGTGCCGAAGGCGAAGTACGCCATGAAGGTGTACGAGAGAGGAACCATCAACGGCACGTCCCCCACGAACAGCTCGTCGCCGCGCAGCTGTTTCTGGAACGTGTACCGCGTGTAGGGAATGCCGAAGTGCACGGAGCCGTTCTCGGCAAGCGTCCCGACCGTCACCGCGATCAATGAGTAGACGGCGGTGCGGCGCCAGCCGAGATCGCGCACCGCCAGCACGAGGAACACGGCTCCGAAGAGCGTGACGTACCAGCGCCCGACCACTGTCCCCACGAGCTCGTGTGCCATGCCCACCCCTGAGATGACGCAACCCTGTGGGTGCCGTTTGTTCGGCCGTGCGCGTTGACTTGGTGTTCGCGCTGCCGCGATCCGGATGATACGAGGGTTGCGTCCAGCGCCCCGTTGGCTTCGAAGAGGGCTGCGGCGACGACCTTCCCGGGTACTGGGCGGCGCGACGATCGCGCCAACACCTTGACACCGCCGGCCGCCGGAGACAGAGTCGTCCAGGTACGTGCTGGTCGAGCATTCGACCCGTGTCACTTTGCGGGAGGTGCTTGCGTTGCGCGACGGGGGGTCTGCAGGATGCAGCGCGTGGGGCGGTGTGGGTGGCGAGGTGCGGTGGCGTTGCTGGTGGTCGCGGTCGCGGCTGCGTGCACGGGGCCGTTCGGGAAGGTGTTCCCGCCCACGGATGCGTGCCGGGGATTTGACCGGCTCACTGCGTGCGGCCAGGTGCGGTTCACATGGATGCAGGGCTTCGATGATCCCGCGACACCTGACAACCTCGATCGAGTCGGCGTCCTGAAGGTCGGTTCGGGGCTTGCGCCGAACGTGCTCGTGCTGAACCCGGGTACTTCGGCGGGCTCGGCCTATTTCCTCCCCTTGGCGCAGGACATCGTCCGCGAGACGCGCGGCCGCTGGCAGGTGTGGTCGGTGGAGCGTCGGGAGAATCAACTCGAGGACCAGTCGGTGCTGGACCTGGCCAAGCAGGGCAAGGTGACGAATCAACAGCTGTTCGACTACTACCTCGGCTGGCTCTCCGATCCCACCGTCACGAACCACTTCCAGCTGATTCCGGACGCTGACGTGTCCTTCGCTCGCGGGTGGGGCATGAACGTCGAGATCGAGGACCTCCACCGCGTCGTCGAGGCTGCCCATGAGCATGGACGGAAGGTGGTGCTCGGGGGCCACTCGCTCGGTGGATCGATCACGACCGCGTACGCGACCTGGGACTTCGACGGGACGCCCGGCGCCAGGGACCTCTCGGGTCTCGTGTACATCGACGGCGGCAGCAACCCGAACCCGGTGACGCCCGAGCAGGCGAACCAGTCGTTGCAGAATCTGCAGAATGGCTCACCGTGGCTCGCGTTCGGTGGGATCGGGGCGCCGTTCCTCGGCCTGTACTCGGCGACGGGTGCGACCGCGACGAAGATCGATCCCAATGGTGCATCGCTCGGCCAGGCGTTCGCGTTTCTACCCGCGAACCTCAAGGCGCCGGTCCCGGCGACGAACGAGGCGGAGTTCGGTTATGCGATCGATACCAAGACCTCCCCGCCGAACCTCGTCGCGGCGCAGGTGCACGTCGGCCAGCTCGCCGCGACGGGCGACCCGCGTGGTTGGGACCGGGCCGGGGCGATCTCGTCGATCCAGCGGTACGCGAGCATGCTCTCCGGCACCGGCCTCAGGAACATCGACGGGAACGCCTGGTACCACCCGATGCGGCTGACGATCGATGCCGGAGCCGTTGCCGACGGCAACGCCAACCCGGCCCAAAGCATCCTCGACGTCAAGGCGACTCACGGGCACGATCTCAACCCGAACACGCTCATCTACGCGTTCGGTGCAGCGCTCGGCGGTCAGGGTGTGCTCGACACCGCCCAAGTTCTGGCGACCCAGTCAGGCATTCCCAACCAGAACCTGACTCTCGTGAACCGGCAGGCCACGTACGCGCACAACGACCCGAGCGCGGCGAGCCCGCAAAACGACTTCGTCGCCAACCTGATTCCGTTTCTCGAGAAGGCGGCGCGCAACCCTCATTGAGGCAGCACGGCGCTGTTGCGTTGATGTGGATCGGACCCCGCGGGACCTCAATCTGTCGACGTCTGTCTGGATCGTCCGGGCGAGCTCGGTGAACGCGTAGTCCACATGCCGACGAGTACGCGCATCAACCCCGAGCTCATAGTGGCCGCGCCGGATGTTCTGCATCAGCGCGTGACCACGCATGATCGCTCGTGCCGAGTGGTCGCCTTTGAGTCCCCGCATCGGTCGGAGCCGGGCTTTGAGCCGCCCGTGATCGCACTCGACGCGCATATTCGCGTACTGCTACCGGAATCCCTTGAACGCCGAGCTCGGGACTGCAGGAACCGGACGGGAGCGGCAAAAGCTCATCTCGCGACGTTCACCGCGGACCCATGCCCTACGCCAATGCAACAGAGCCCTCAAACGCGACCATTCGGCGGGAGTGGTCATGGGCGGTCCTGCGTTCATGGAGAACATCCGCCGAGGCCACCACGAACTCGGTATCGACGCGCGCGCTCATCGGCACGTCGCCCACGCGTTCACCGAACTCGCCCGAACGATCTGACGGCGAAACGGGGACCGCAGCTCGGTCCCGCGCGTCACGGTTCGGTCAATGCAACAGTGCCGACAAACAGTGCCCTTCAGCTCGCGCGACGGACTTCGCGAGCGACGAACTCCGCCGGCAGCACGTAGCAGTCCGCGACCCGGCGCAACCGATAGCCAACGCGCGTCGCCTCGACAACCTCGAAGCCGCGGCTCCACGACTCGCTAAACGAGTTCTGCACTTCGACGCGCGTGCCTACGGACAGGTTCGCAGTGATCGTGTCCATCTCCGCTTC
>JADGON010000131.1 GCA_017882945.1 Acidimicrobiia bacterium
CCGATCGGGTTCGGGAAACGCGGTGATCGGGTTCCCACCCGTGACCACCAGCGCGCGGACGTTGCCCGACTCGATCTCGTCGACGAGCGCCACCGCCGGCATCTGCCCCGCAACCCGCAGCAGCTCCGGCCGGCTCGCGGGGCCGGCCGATCGACCGCCCTCGGCCTTCGGGCGATCGCGTTCCGGGAAGCGGTCGAGGGAGATCTTGGGAGCAGGAGGCGGTCGGAGCCGGTTGATGGCACCGCGGTTGAAGCGCATCCCGCCCGCTCGGTCGAGGGATCCGGAGAGGATGAGCAGCACCCACCGCAACCACTCGACGAGGATCCCATCGGTGCCCATCGTCGTGCCGGTGCCGCACATCACCGCAAGGCGGCCGGGCGCGCCGTGGATCTCGTCGATGAGCCGTTCGATGTCGTCGCTCGCAACATCGGCCGCCGCGGCAGCGCGCTCGACGGTGAACGGTGTGAGCGCCCGCCGCAACGACTCGAGGTCTTCGGGCGCGCACCGCTCCACCCCGCGGGCACTTCGCTCGAGCAGCGCTGCGGCCAGCGCGGCCAGGAGGACGACATCCGAACCGGGTCGGACCGCCAGGTGCGCGTCCGCGAGCGCGGCAGTCTCGGTCCGGCGCGGGTCGATGACCCAGACGCGCCCACCAAGGCCGCGGTAGTCACGCAGATGTCGGATCGGATCAGGCAACGACGTCCCGTAGCCGTGGGACACGACCGGGTTCGTTCCCACCAGCACGAGCAGCCCGGGCTCGGTCGGATCCCAGACCGGGTTCAGCATCGGATTGCCGGCCACGAGCTCGGCAGCAACGAGGACGGGCGCGTTGTCGACCGTCGCGGCGGAGTAGAACGACCGGCTCCCGATCGAACGCATCCAGGTTCCCGCCGCCACCTGGCCGGCCGCGTCGTATGCCAACCCGGTCGCCAGGTAGAGCGCGATCGCGCTCGATCCCTGTGCGCCGATGGTCGCACGCAGCACCCCGGAGAGATCGTCCAGCACGTCGTCCCAGCTCGCGTCGCGCCCGCGCAGGCGCGGGTGGTCGAGGCGCGCCGAGGCGTGATGCCACTGCGGCAGGGCCCGCGCCTTCGAGCAGGTGTACCCACGGGAGACCGGATGCTCGGCGTCACCCCGGACGCGCGTGACGCGCGACCCGTCGACGGTGACCACGATCCCGCACGCCGCGGCGCAGATGCGGCAGTACGAGAGGTGCTCCTCGGTCACGTCAGTGAGCCCGGGCGCTCGCTTTGCCGGTGCTCGAGTGGACCGCGCCGGGTGCCACCATCGGCCACGGGCGTTCCCGCTCGACCGCGAGCGCGACGTCGAAGAGCAGCTCGTCCGCGTGGTGGCGGGTCAGCACCTGCATGCCGACCGGGAGGCCGTCGACCGTGCCGGCAGGGATCGAGACCGCGGGGTTGCCGTAGATGTTCGAGATGATGGTGAGGCCGCCCATGTTGAGGAGCTCGCGGGCGTGGGGTGCCGCCCGATCCATCAGCGCGCTTGGCAGCTTCGGCACCACGACACTCGTCAGCCGGGTTCCGAAGAGGATGCTGCGGAACGCGTACGTGGCGAGCGGGCTCGACTTGGCCCAGTCGATGAAGTTCGCCTCGCTGCTGCTCATCGCGGCTTCGGCCGGGAACGCGGGTCCGGGGTTGGTTGCCGCGATCACGAAGTCCACGTCGTCGAAAGCCACCGCCATCACCTCGTTGGCCTGGACCCGAAGCGATTCCGCCACCGCGGCCGTGCGCAGGTTGTACAACGACTGCGACATGTAGAGGCCCGCGGCGACCTCCGGGGTCATCTCCGGCGCGCAGCGGGGCCAGCGGTCCCCCAGATCGGCGAGCAGCGTGGCGAGGTTCCCCATCATCCACTGTGCGGCCAGGTTGGGCAGGTCGATCGTCAGATCGACACGCACCATGCCGGTCTCCGCGATCAGTGCGTCGGCTTCCTCTCGCAGGCGCGCTTCGACGCCGGGTTCGAGGGTGACCCCGCCCAGGTCCGGGATGATCGCAACCCGCTTCCCGGCGAGATCATGGGTGCCGAGACCGGCTTCGAAGCTGGGGTGCTTGGGCAGGCTGGACGGATCGGTGCCGTGGTAGCCGCCGCACACGTCGAAGTAGCGCGCCGCGTCGCGCACCGAGCGGGCGAGGTTGCCGAGCACGACGGTGTTCGGCCGCATGAACGCGTGTGGACCGCGCGGGATCCGGCCGAACGTCCCCTTCATGCCGAGCAGGCCGGTGTAGCCGGCAGGGATCCGGATCGAGCCACCGCCGTCGCCACCCGTTGCGAGCGTCAGCAGGCCACCCGACACCGCGGCCGCGGAACCACCCGACGACCCGCCAACCGTCCGACCCTGCTGCCAGGGGTTGTGGGTGACGCCGTTCAGCTTGGTCACGCTGACGTTCAAGCCGCCGAACTCGCTGGCGGTCGTCTGACCGACCGGAACGGCACCACCCGCGTCGAGCAGGCGGTCGACCACGGTCGAGGTGTAGGTGGCGACCCGGTCGCGGAACACGAGCGACGCCTCGGTGAACGGCCATCCCGCGACCGGCTCGAGCTCCTTGATCCCGCTCGGTACCCCACCGAAGGGCTTCGACGGGTCCGCAGATCTCGCCGCGGTGCGGGCGCGATCTGCATCGACGAGCGAGAAGCAGTTCAAGTCGGTCGACTCGATGGCCGCGAGCGTCGCTTCGAGCTCTTCGACCGGGGAGCGCTCCCCGGCGCGAAATGCATCGACGAGCGACGCGGCGTCACCGTCCCACGGCGTATCAGTCATGCGGAGATCATGGCACCCCGAGCGCGGAAGAGCCGGGTGGTCAGCCGACCTTGCGCAGGGTGTTGTGATCCGTGTGCGCAAACGGCTCGTCGAATTCGCGCATCTTGAGCATCGTCGTCTCGTCGTAGCCGATCGTCCCGTCAGGGTTTTGGGTGACCGTGACCTCGTAGCTCAACGTCGACGCGTTCTTCGCGA